>JAISYA010000136.1 GCA_031270205.1 Treponema sp. | reverse complement strand
AAACAGCCGAAGACCGGGCGGATACAGCAAGCCCACGTATCTCAGGACTTGATATATTCACTTTTGTCCGGCCGCTACTCTAACCTAACAGCCGGACAAAAAGTCAAGCGCCGGTTAGTTTGTAAAGGACAGCCTTACGCCGTTGGTCCGCAGGGCAACCCAGTTGCCGCTTTTCGGCAAGTCTCTGAGAGAAAGTTCATAATAAACCGTACCGGAGGCCACGGTGGGATCGTAGACCCTGACTTCGCCGGTGTTGCCATCGGCGGTAATCTTGAAATGCACCGGATAGTTAAGATCGTCATAGGTAACCGTGTCCGCAATATAGTTCAAATCATAGCTCTGAACCAGGTCCATTCGGGAATTGGAATAACTGCGGTAAATCTGGGCGGAAAGTCCCGCAGGAATTTGCCTGTTGCCCGGTTTTTCATCATAGTTGAGCCACAGGAGATACGAGGAACCCGCGCCCCATGAGGGGCCGTTGAACGCTGAATCCACAAAGATATGCAGACCAAAGCCGCCGTGGCCGTCTTCACCGCCGCTCTCATAGCGGGCGTCAAACTCGTACAGCATAGCGCCGCTCTGGGGAACGCGGACATTCATTTTGGCAAGCCCCGCCCTTGCGTCATTCTGATACAGCCGCTGACCCGAAATGGCCCAACCCCCCGAAGCAAAGCGGTAATCCGCCGGCAGATTAACCTGAGCGAACAGGATCGTTCCCATGGCAAGCAATGCCAAAACCAACATGATTCTTTTCATAAAGCCCCCTTCGACCCGCTCTTCCGGAGCGGGTTTTTGTATAGTGTATTAAAGTACAAAGATATTCTAGCATGATTCATCGTTATTTGGGAATACCTTTTTTTGTTTTTTTTACGAATTTTTACGGAAAATTAGCATACGGAGCGACAGGCAAAAAGCGGGAAAAACATCGAAAAACCGGGGAAATTCCTTTTACCAGGGGGTAAAAAATGCTATACTTGCCCCATGTTTAACAGTATAAGGGGAACGGTCGGCGGAAAAGACGGCGAGGCGCTGTACCTTTTAACCGGCGGAGTGGAATGGGAAATCGCCATGCCCGCAAACGATATTGAAAATCTGCCGTCCGCCGGCGGGGAATGCCGGGTTTTTACCTGGCTTTACCACCGGGAAGACCAGATGCGGCTTTTCGGCTTTGCCGGTGAGGTCAGGCGGAATACGTTTCTGGAACTGATCAAGGTTGAGGGAATAGGGCCCAAGGGGGCGCTGAAAATCATGGGCGGCATCGGGCAGGAAGATCTTGAGCATACCCTTGAAGCCGGGGACCTTGCCCGGCTTGAGGCGGTACCCGGCCTGGGGAAAAAAACCGCCCAGCGGATGCTCCTTTCCCTCAAAGGTAAGCTGGCCCATGCGCCGGCGGATTCGGCGTCCGCCTCGCCCTACAGCGATCTGGTCGAGGCTCTGGCCGAAATGGGCTACGAAAAGCGCTCCGCGGCGGAGGCCGTTGCCAAAGCCGAGGCCGCTCTTCCCCCCGGACTTGCCCCGGCGGAAAGGGAAAAACAGCTCTTCAAGGAAGCCATCGTTTATTTAAGCGGCTCGTAGCTGGTGCGGGATGTTGATTGTTTACCGCGTTTTTTTCATACTATAAATATGAAGTTCCTTTGGCCGCTTCCGGCGGCGCTTTTCCTCGTTTTTTGCGCCTGTTCCGGGGCGGATATCAGTTCCATAGAACGGGAGGATCTTTTTTCCCTTGACATCGGCCCGATGGAAGATCAGATAGCGATGTACAAACTTGAGGGGGACAGCGGCGTTAAGCGCGCCGATTTTGCCATGCGGGACGGGCTGTTTTATATAGCCGACGGAAACGGCGGGAAAATTGTCCGTTACAATTCCTACGGGGACCTCCTCTTTATGATCTACAACGAGGAAACGAACCCCCAGCCGGCGAGCCTTAAGACCAACATCGAAGACAGCGCCCAGGTAACCCGCTGGGCCTTTTCGTATCCCCTGCGGGCGCCGGGGGTGATTGCCGTGGATTCCCGCAAGCACATTTATGCCGGGGACCGCCTGGGCCACGAACAGCGCCGCTTTGACACGGAGAACGAAGTGCTGCTGGACGGCATTATTATTCATTTTGACGCGGACGGACGTTTTATCGAATACCTTGGACAGGAGGGCATAGGGGGCAGCCCCTTTCCGCTGATAACGGGACTGTACACCTCGATACGGAACGAACTCGCCGCGGTCTGCCGTACCCCGCAGGGCTGGAATATTTACTGGTACAGCTCTTCGGGGACGCTGCTCAACCTGGTGCAGCTTAAAAACAGCGCCATACCTTCGCCGCCGGGCTGGCCCGCCGGGGTTTCCTCCGTGGACAGCATAATGGCCGCGCCGGACGCCAAAAGGCTTTTTATCAAGGTGGACTACTACCGTGATACTTTTGACGAATCCACCAATACCCGTACCGGCAGTGAACCGGACAGTTCGGTGATCTGGATATTGGACGTGGAAGACGGTTCTTATTTGAGTTACATCGAAGTTCCCCTTTTTGAATATCCCGTTACCGAAAACGGGCGTACCCTTACGGCCAGAATGCTATATTCCATGATGGGGGTGCTCCGTGACGGAAAGGTTTTTCTCTATTTTCCCGTTGAACGCGGCTATTCCATTTTGTTTTTGGATACCGAATCAAAAGAACAGCGCCGGGGCTATATCAGGGTGGATGATGAAGAACTGCAATTCAACGATTTTCATCTTTCCGCCGAGGGGATTATTTCCGCCCTGCTCGTGAACGAAAAGGTCAAACTTGTCTGGTGGCGCACGGACTCCTTTGTCGGGGAGGCGCCGTGAGTTCGCTTGTGTTGGCCGAAAAGGTCCGTCTTCTGGACGGGGAAGCCGCCGAATGGGGTCTTAATCCCTTTGCCCTGGTAGAGGCCGCGGGCAGGGCCTGCGCCGCCGTGTTAGTCAAAGCCTTTCCCCGCTTTTTTGCCCGCCCTTCCGCCGGATCGCGGCCCGCGGCCAAAGCGCCGAAAATTACCGTTCTGGCCGGAAGCGGCAATAACGCCGCCGACGCCCTGGTCATGTTGCGCGCCCTTTTACTGGGCGGCCGCGCCGATCTTGCCAGCGTCCTGGTACTGCTTAGCCGCCTTCCCGCCGAAGGGGAAACTCCTCTGTCAGCGGCTTTGCTGGCAATCCAAAAAATGGGCGTCTCCGTAAGGGCCTGGGACGGGGAAGAGGCCGCGCTTTCCGGGGCGGACATTATCATCGACGGCATTGCCGGCACGGGTCTCCGGGGTCCCCTTGGGGGGAAGGCGCTGGAAATGGCCGAAGCGGTGAACAGGCTGAGGGAAGACCCCTGTGCGGACGGCCCGCCGGGCCATCCGCTGGTGGTTTCAATTGACGTGCCTTCGGGTAATTTTGATGAATGGCGGCCCGGTATGCCGCTTCTCGCGGCGGACGCCACCCTGGCGATTGAACCCCAAAAGCGCTGCCTGTATACACCGGCGGTCCGTTCCCGCGCGGGAAGAATCCTTCCGGTGGGGGGAATCTTTCCCCCCGCGCTTATCGAAAAATACCGGGACGCCGAGCGGCTTTCCTGGCAGGATGCCGCCCGCCGCCTTCCGGAGATACGGGCCGACATGTACAAGTATGAGCGGGGCCTTGTTGAAATCCGGGCCGGGGCAACGGGTACGGCGGGAGCGGCGCGGCTTGCAGCGCGGGGCGCGCAGGCCGCCGGGGCAGGCCTGGTCCGGCTCATCGTGGACGATTCGCTGTATCCTATTCTCGCTCCGGCCGCCACGGGCATCATGGTTGCGCCCGGCGGCGCTGCTCCCGGCGGGACCTCCGGCCGCTTTCAGCCGGACGCTGTACTCCTGGGGCCGGGCTGGGGCAGGGGGCAAGACCGGGCCGCGCTCCTGGAACAATGCCTGCCCCTTGAGGAACAGGGCGTCCCCCTTATCCTTGACGCCGACGCGGTTCACCTTGCCAAAGGCCTGACTTTTCACGGCTGCGCGATACTCACCCCCCACGCCGGAGAATTCGCCGCCTGGGCCGGTCTTCCCAAAGAGGAAATCCTCGCCGGCCCCGCGCCGGTATTGCGGCGTTTCGCCAAAGAAAAAAACGCGCATATTCTGTTCAAGAGCCACGTATTGTACGCGGCGGCCCCCGACGGCAGGCTGGGAATAATTGACGGCATGGCCCCCGTCCTGGCGGCGGGCGGCTCCGGCGACGTGCTGGCCGGTATCTGCGCCGCGCTGGCCGCCCGCCTGCGCGCCGCCGGAAAACAGCGCGCCTTTGACGGCTATGTCTGCGCCTGCGCCGCGGCAGCCCTGCTCATGGAAGCCGCCCGGTCGCCTGAAGCCGCCGGCAGATTTATCGATCCCTCCGGCCTGGCCGGCGCGGCGGCATCAATAGCAGGTAAAGCCTGGCTTCCCGCAGCCCTCACAAACGACACGAACAAAGACGATACTATAATATGAGTGACGAAACCAATACCCAGGAACCCTCTCCTGATACGCCGCAAAGACGCCGGCCCAACGCCGGCTACAAACTGAGCAAACGGGCCGACAGTGACCAGCTTATCTTCCATTACTCCCGCGACCGCCGCCTGGGAAAAGCCCCCCGCTCGGTAAGAGACCTGTACACAGAAGAGCCGCCCCGCCGTTTTAACCTGCTGCGGCCCCTCATCGGCAGTAAGCCGCGGGCAATGATGTTCGGCTCCATAGTGCTGATATGCGTAGCGATGCTCACCCTGTCGATTCTGGGGTATACCGGCGCCGCCTATTCCCTTGCCGGTAACAGCCTCTTCATACAGGCGGACAGCTACGACGGCGCGGTCATGGTAACGCTGAAAAAAACGATAAAAAAAACCGGCCTCTTCGCCGGAGACGACGCCTACACCGGCGCTGTGGACATGGCCGTTTCTCCGGCCAATACAGGTTCAAATGCCGAGGCTCCGCCGGTCTTTTACCACCGCGTTTTTTTCAGCCTGGAAAGCGCGGAAGAATACCGCTTTTCCGTTCCCTTTGATTCCGCCGAACTGGTCATGGTACTACAGACCGAGAAGGACACCCTCAGCCTCAAGATAAAGGCAAAAGAAGTAATGAAGAATTAACCACGCTTTGCAATCTTCGCTTTCGGCCGCGCTGCCCGTGGTTTTTCCGTCCGCTCCATTTCCAGGCGTTTACCGCCCCGGTCCTTGACAGCGGGCCATAGCTGTCTTATAGTTATTCATGTGAATATACCCGCGTTACCAAACGAAATCGCTTCTCGCTCCGTTACCCTCCCGCTTACCGGCCTCCTGGCAACGCCCTCCCCTGTATATAAGGAGAAATATACCATGTACAAAACGCCTGCCCGCCGCCTGTTCCCCGCGCTCTGCGCGCTGCTGCTGGCCTTCGCCGCCTGCAAAAATCCCATTATCTCGGAATGGTACCGGGAGGATGACGACAAGAACCAGAACCAGAGTTCCGCGTCCGCGCCCCAGACGCCCCAGAGCGCCGCGCTGCAGAGGGTAAACGATTTGGCCCTGACCTACAACGTGCCCGCGCCCTACGGCGGCGAGACCCCGGTGCGCTCCTTCGCCGGGCCGCAGTACGAGGGGCGGGTGGACTGGTCCGTCTCCGGCGGCGGGGCGCACAACGGCCCCTTTGTAACGGGTACGGCGTACACGGCGCTGGTGAATATTGTTGCCGCCGCAGGCTGGACGTTTGACGGCGTGGCGGAGAATTCTTTTGCCCACCTGGGAGGGGCGGGCGCGGCCGTACGCAACGCGGCGGGAGAGGGGACGGCGCTCCTGGTAATCATCGAGTTTGCCCCGGCGTAAAACGCCCTGCCGGTAGACGACCTGAACCTTACCTTTTACGTGCCCGCGCCTGAAACCGGCGGGATTCCGGCGCTCTCCCTGGCCGGGCCGCAGTATACCGGCGTGGTAAGCTGGTCTTCCGGCGGCGGCCCGCACAACGGGGTCTTCCGGCCAAGCGCGGTGTACACGGCAACGGTAACGATGCAGGCGGCCAGCGGCCGGACCTTTAACGGCGTGGTCCAGGACGCCTTTAGGCACTGGGCGGCGTCCACCGGCGTCTCCAACAACGCGGACTCCGGCGTGGTAACCATCGTCTTTCCGGCGACCGGGCCGGGCGAGCCGGTAAGCTCCCCCATCGACCTTACCGCGTACATCCGCCAGCCGGTGATAATGGGCCAGCCGGTACGCAATTTCCGCACCGCCGCCTGCTACGGGACCGTGGAATGGGAACCCGGCGTGACGGCGCCGGACGGGTTTTTCCTGAAGGACACGGTGTATACGGCGAAGGTAACGCTGTTCCCCGTGACGGGCTATGTCTTCCCCGGCGGGCTTGCGGTTATCCATACCAAGGCGGCCGCGGTGAACATAACGGAAGCGAACCCCGTCCAGGCCGAGGTTTCCATCGTCTTCCCCGATACCAAGCATATACTGCCCCTGGCGTCCGGGGGCGATGTCAGCATGCTGTGGACCGAGGTTCCGGGCTATTACTACGAAACGCATATCTTCAAGACGTCGGGAACCCTGGCGTTCAATGATCCCGCTACGCCGTCCGTCATTGCCGACTACCTCATCGTGGCCGGGGGCGGCGGTTCGGGCGGCTCAGGAGTAGACGCGAGGGACTTTCCGGGCGGCGGCGGCGCGGGAGGGCTGCTGTATAAAGCCGGGGAAACCCTTGCGCTGTCCGGCGGTTCCGTGACGGTCACGGTCGGAGCAGGCGGGGCGGCGGGCGCATCACAGTCTCCGGGCGGTGACGGCGGATATTCCTTTATCGGGACTATTGCCGTTTCCGGCGGGGGCGGGGGCGGCGCAATCCACCTGAAGAACGGCAGACCCGGCGGATCCGGCGGGGGCGGCAGCGCTGGTCCAAATAGCAGCTACGGCGCCGGCGGCGCGGGTAAATCAAACACCTCCGGAAACAGCCAGAGTATCGATAGCGGCATGAAGGGCAATAATGGCGGGCTGGGATCCGGCGGCGGAAGCCTGACTGACGGAGGCGGAGGCGGAGGCGGCGCGGGAAGCGCGGGCACTGACGGCAAGAGCTACAGCATCAGCGCCGGAGGGGCGGGCTGGAAGCCCTCCGCCCCCGAAAACAACGGCTGGTCA
>JAISYA010000053.1 GCA_031270205.1 Treponema sp. | reverse complement strand
CCTTCCATAAATTTCCTGAAAGAGCTGGAAGCGAACATGGAGAACATCCTGTCCCCCATTACGATACTTCTCTTCAGCGTCCACCAGCGGACAAGACCGTGAACCACAGCCAGCACGATGAAGAAGATGAAAGGAGCGGCGCCGTTTCCGCTGAGGGCAAGGCTGGCGCAGATGCCGCCCATGATGGGACGCAGGGTTCCGTGGAACATAGCGTCGCCTACGCCGGCAAGAGGCCCCATGAGGGAGGACTTCAAACCCTGAATGGCCTGACCGTCAATGTTTTCTCCCCGGGCTTTCCTGATTTCCATTTCCGCGGAAATTGCCAGCGGCGGGGCGGAAAGCCAGGGCATGGTATTGTAGAAAGCCAAATGCCGCTTCAACGCCTCCGCAAGGCCCTGCCGGTTGTCCTTGTATTCCCTTTCAAGAATGGGCAGGAGACCCCAGGTAAATCCCATGGCCTGCATGCGGTCAAAGCTGAAAGCCGACTGGATACCGAAGGAACGCCAGAAAAGCAGCTTGGCGTCTCCCGGCTCCAGGACGGATTTCACCTCCCTCACGGCATCGGGTGTATCGTTACCGTCCAGATCATCTTCATCCTTCCCGGGGCTGAAAGACATGAGCACGATGGCGACAAGAGCCGCCAGAACAGCGGTACCCAGAACGCCGGCGCCGGTATAAACCGCTACCACAAAGCCGATGAAGAAAAATGGAATAAGTTTATTGGTCGCAAGCGAACTGAGGAGCAGGGCAAAACCGAGGGCGGGAAGGGTCTTTCCCGCAAGGGTGATCCCCAGATTGAGCCAGGCGGGAATGCCGGACATGAAGGCGCCGACCATGTCCGCCCCAACCTGTACCGCCACGAACACAGGTATCGCGTAGGAAAGGCCGTGGGCGATATTCCCCAGATGGGTAAGCAGGGCAATGCCTCTGACGTTGGACTTCTCCGCCATTTTTTCGGCAGCGTTTACAAAGAAAACGCCGATGGTCTTGGCAAAAAGCTCAAAGAACGAGCCGAGGAGAGCCGCCGGTATGGCAATGGCCAGGGCCTGTTCTATGCTTAACTTGGAAGCCACGGCAAAGTAAGTTCCAAGGGCGCTTCCAATGGCATAATTGGAGGGCACAGAACCCCCGATATCGGCGGCGCCCATGAATATAAGCTCCATAGTACCGCCCACAACAAGACCTGTTTGGACATCCCCGCAGATCAATCCCACAATGGGACCAAGAACGACAGGCCGTTCCAGAAACAGATCGCCCATAAAACGCCGGGCATAATAGGCAAACCCGGTTACCAAGGCAATTAACAGTGCGGTCATTGATTTCCCCCTTACCGCTCATTAAGATAGCGTCTTACCCTAAACCCGGTTGGTTTTGTGAAAGGTTTACGCTTCTTTTTTAATTATTTCGTTGAAATTCTTTGAATCCCCGCCGGGAAGCCACTGGGCAATCAACTCAACGCCCCTGTCGTTAAGTTCCCTGAAGGCCTTCCACTCGGTTTCATTCGCGGCAACTTCCTTGGTGATTCTTTTCTTTCCGTCTTCCATGCGCATATTGCCGATGATAACTCTTTTTATATCTATGCCAGCATTGATGAGATCAAGCACCGGCGCCGGTCCCTTAACAACAACGAGAACTTTTTCCCTCACAAGCTTGGGCCCCGTAAGAAGGGCGGCGGCATCGGCGATACCGAGGATGGCGGATCGCACGCCAATTGGAGTGGCGGCCTTGAGTACCGTCTTTTGAACAGGATCGGCGGCAACCGGATCGTCAGCCACTACGATAACTGTGGCGTTGAGCATTTTTGTCCACCCAATGGCAACCTGACCGTGTATCAGCCGATCGTCAATTCTTACCATTGAAATTGCCACTTCTACTTCTTCTCCCCGCAAACTTTTAAATATTATAACAGGCTTCCAAAAAATGTCAAGCGAAAGATTTAATTTTTCATACAATTAAGACTTTTTAACCGCGAAGGCGCATCGAACCGTAGGTTTGCGGGCGAATAAGTTTTTCAAAAGAAAACTCCTCTTTTCCCCGCGGCCTAAAGCATTTACACCGGAGGCTGTTCCAAAACTTCAGGTTTTGGAACAGCTTCTTACCCCGAGCCTGTTTCATCGAACCGAAGGTTCGCGCCAACCGGGTTTTGGAACAGCCTCACCGTACTGCGGCCTTTTTCGGGCCTTACGCCGCGCCGCATTTCCTCCCGGGAACACGCCTGCGCGTGCATATTCGGGCGCCTTCTTCGCCGTGGTGCTTACTATTTTATTCGTGCCGAGGGGTCGGACTTGCTCCGCAAGTCTGCTTGATACCCAGGAACCCGCTTGCGCGGGGGAGCTTCAGGGCGGTTAAAAAGGTATTAAACCTCCGACGCACCCTTTTCCAATACCCGGTAAAGGGCTCAGGGCGAGCGCAAAATCAATGTAATATGATACAGTAAACGGAGGGGCCGAAGATATGGGATGATGCCCGGGTTCTCGAACAGGTCTAATGGCTAAAGAGAGGGAAAATTTTGCTTAGTGCGGGAAATCTGTACCATGGGGGAATAATGGTGAACTACCGGTGTACCGCCGCCTGCCGCCACTGTCTCTACGCCTGTTCCCCGACCCGGAGGGCGGGTTACCTTAGCCGGGAGGTCATGCGGGAGATCTGCCGCCTCCTCCGCAAGGGTGGAATCGGTTCGGTACACATCGGCGGCGGCGAACCTTTCCTGGATTTCGAAGAATCTTTAAAGTATTACTAAGGGGCACACAGATGAAAACAACAATAGTAGTGGTGGACGGCATGGGCGGCGGAATCGGCGTACAGATTATCGGGAAACTGAAAGAGATTATCGACAGTGATACGGAGATAATTGCCCTGGGAACCAACGCGGTAGCCACCGAGCGGATGGTAAAGGCCGGGGCCCACCGGGGCGCTACCGGGGAGAACGCGATACGGGTATCGGTTTCCTCCGGGGATTTTATTCTGGGCCCCATCGGCATTGTGATAGGCAACAGCATGATGGGGGAAATTACCCGGGGGGTGGCGGCGGCGGTGCTTGCCGCGCCGGGGAGCGGATCCTCCTTCCCATGCAGCAGGATCACTTTTTCATCGCCGGGCTGGAACAGCTTCCCCTGGCAAAGATGATAGACCGGGCGCTGGAACTTTTCAGGGAACGGCTAAAGGCAAAAAAATTAACGCCCCAGGCGTAAAAAGTACGGCGGAATGCCATTAGACGTGTTCGAGAACCCGGTTGGTTCTCGAACACGTCCTGCAAAATGCCCTGCATTTTGCTGTTTTCAGCGGAATTTGTTCGGAAACTGAAGTTTCCGAACAACTCTATTAGTACCCGCACGAATCAAGGTACGATACGCCCCGTCTCTGTGGTTCGTGGTAAAATGAGAATTGCTGAGGTTTACCTGCCGGTTCTTTTCTTCCCCTTCCCCGGCAGCAGCGTGGTGATGTTGTTCCTCGCCGCCCGGAACAGGGCTGCCAGGGTTTTACGGATCAGTTCCCTGGTGGGTTCGTCAATATCCTTGAATGTCTGTATCATCAGGCCGGCGTTTTTAAGCCAGCTTGAGCTGAGTTTGGGCAGGGAATCCGCCTGGGTGGAACTGAGTATGCTGTAGAGGGTGTCGGAAAACCGCCGCAGTTCCTCCCG
>JAISYA010000017.1 GCA_031270205.1 Treponema sp. | reverse complement strand
CGGGCGGTTAGCTCAGTTGGTTAGAGCATCAGTATGACACGCTGAGGGTCACAAGTTCGACTCTTGTATCGCCCATGCCTCCTAATTCGTTAGGAGGCATTTTTTTGTGGTAAGCCGGAGGTGACGCTACGCCAACCCGTCTCCTTCGAAGGCCCCGCTTAATGGCGTCCGGCTGATGGGTAAAGTTCACGGTGCGGATTTTTGGCGCGTTAAGATCAACGAAACCGCCGGGACGACGCTTATTGCGAAAATACAGGAAGCGGCCACTCCAAGGGCGCAGACCAGCGACAGGGTTCTTACCATGTCGTTGGCCTGTTCGCGGAGCAGGAGGAAGGGCAGCGCCCCGGCGATGGTTGTACCGGCGGTGGCGAGCAGGGCGGGCATTTTCCGCCGCAGGAGCCGGTACAGGCTAAGGGTTTGTTCCCTGTCTCCTGAGCGGGGGAAGCGCCGCATCCCGCCGGCACAGAGAACCGCGGCGTTAACCGTCATGCCGCTTACCGCCACAAAGGCGCAGGCCGCCGCGAGATCCAGGGGGCGGCCGGAAAGGGCAAGGCACAGTGCGGGAAGCGCCAGCGAGGGAGGGACGGCGGACAGTACCGCCAGCGGCGTTACAAAAGATTCGTTTACCGACGCGATTACCATGTAACAAAACGTAAGGGCCAGCAGCAGGGAAAGGCAGGTTCCCGACAGGGCTTCGGCCCGCCTAATCGCCTCAGGATCGAATTCAATTGAATAACCCGGAGGCAATTCGATTTTCCCGAACAAAGGCGTCATCTCTTTCTTCACGCGGCGGGGGTCCATCGCTTTGGTTCCAAGGGTAACGGAAGCCATGCGGCGGCGATCCTCCCGCCTGATACCCGCAGGTTCAACGCTTTCCCGTATTCGTGTAAGGGAATCCAGCGGCAGGTTCCGGGCTTCCTGTCCTTCGGCGGAAACCAGCAGTTCCAGAGTTTCGGCCCGCGAAGGCGCCCGCGTTCCGCTCCGCACCCGCACGTCAATTTCACCCTGGGGCCCCACCCGCTTATAGGCCACCGGCCCGTGTACTCCCCGGCGGGCCATGTCCGCTACCCGGTAAAAACTGATTCCCGTTTCGGCGAGACGTTCCCTGTCGGGCAGCAGCGTGAGTTTTTTGCCGCCCGCTTTGAAATTAAGTATCCGTTCCCGTACCAGGGGAAGGGCGGCGGAAGAGCGGGCCAGTTCTTCCGCCAGTTCCCTGCATTTTTCGCCGTCGTCGCCGAATATCTTGATTTCCCAGTAACGCCCGGCCGCCGGGTTTTCGCTTAAAAACACAAAAGCGCCGGGAATGGTAATGGAACGGACAAGTTCCCCGGCCCTGTCCGCGGAAAGCCGTTTAGGGTCGAAAGAAACCAGGAGATTTCCGGAGCCTGTTTTAGCGCCGGTTTGGACATAGGTGATTCCCTCTTTCCCCGCCAGCGTTTCCCCGTATTCGGCCAGCAGGCGGTCGGTTTCTTCGGCGAGAAGCCCCCCTTCAAATTCAACCTGTGCATAGAGGGAATTCTCCGAGCCGGAGGTTCCCGAATCGGCTCCCCTGATGAAAAGCGCAAAGACGCCTCCCGCCGAAATAATCATGACGGCCAATAAAACCAGGGCGGGACGGCGGACACAAAGGCCGGAATTGGCGGCAAGAAAACGGCATGTTTTTCGGGAAAGGCGGCGGAACAGTTTTATGAAAAAAATCCTGAACGGCAAAGACGGCGCATAACATCGTGATAGACAGGGCGTAAAGCGCGGCAGAAAGGTTTTGCGATTCAGTGCGGGCGATTCCAAATCCCAGAGCAAGAGGGGCGGCAGCAGGCTGAGACTCAGCGCCATGGCCGTCAGGGTGACGGCGCTGATTGCGCGGGCGATGATCCCCGCTTTAAAGTCCATCACCCCAAGCGGCAGCAGGGCGGCGGCCGTAGTGGCCGCGCCGGCAACGAGGGGACCCCGGACCTGAGCCAGGGCCGAACGGGCCTCGCCGTAAGTCCGGCTTTTCCGCAATTTTTCCGCGCAGAGAATAACCGGATCCACCGCCGAGCCGATACCCGCGGCAAGGCCCGCGAGGACAAAACGATCCGGCGGAAGGCCGCTCATTGCGAGTAACGCCGCCGAAACTACGCAGATCGCCGGAATTGCCAGGGCGCAGAAAGCGCCGGCGCGGTTCAGCCCCGGCGGAGAACGCTTTGACTTTCCCCGGTTTAACAGAAAACTGATTAAGGCCACCATAAAAGCGCCCTGCAGGGCGGCGATAAAAACCGAGCGAAAAGCGGCGGCCTCCTCCGCGCCACGGTCGGAAAGCACTGTAAATTCCAGCGGCAGCGACAGGGACGCCAGTTCTTTTTGTATGTCCCGGGAAAGTTTTCGTAAATCGGCGCCCGAACTTCCCATCAGGGAAATCACCGCGGCCTTTTTCCCGTTTAAGCGGGAAAGGGTATCCGGCTGCCGTTCCTGTTCATACACATCCGCTATTTCCGAAAGCGCCGCCGTCCTGCCGTCTCCCAGGGGGATAAGGGCCTCCCCCAAAGCCGCAAGATTCGATGTTACGCGATCATCACCGTTATCCGAAACTTGATCGTAGCGCCCGTCCACGGAAACAATGATCTCCCTGCCCCCGTATCTGAGCGTACCGCCGGAAAACAGCGCGTCATTCATGCCCAGCGCCGCCGCGATTACCGACGGATCAATGCCGAAGGCGGCGGCTTTCTCCTGATCAAGGGCAATAATGATCTCCCGTAAACCAACGCCGGATATAAGCGCCTCCCCCGCGCCCTCAAGACTTTCCAGCCTCGGCTTGACGATCCGTTCCAGAAGCGGCGCCGTATCAGTCCCAATGCCGGAAGCGGGATCATTTTTAGCGGAGGCATAATTGAATACTGCGGCGGACCAGACGGGGATTCGGGAATTATCGGAACTTTGTATTTCGGGCCGCTGGGCCGAAGACGGCAGGGTTTCATACACCCTTTGAACGGCCTCACGAACCGCCTCGTACTGCCCCCGGCTGTTCCGGCTGAAACGGGCAAAGACGCGGGCCAGGCTGTTTTCGCTGGAACTCTGAACCGACCGCAGCCCCGGAATGGCGGACAGGGCATCTTCCAGCGGAATGGCGGCGCTTCGTTCCATCTCACGGGCGTCAACGCCGTAGTGCCGGATGCTTACCGAGTAAGAGCCGCCGCCGCTTTTCTTTTGCCCGTCTGAATACAAAATGACGCATAACGATACGGCGCATATTCCGCTTAATATACAGAGGCTAGCCTTTTTTCTTCCAAGCCACGCGGCAAAAATTTTCATTGTCCCCTCCATCGAAAAAAGCGTACTAAAACAGGCGGAAGGGCAAAAAGGCTGAGCAGGGTCGAAGCGGCAAGCCCGCCCAGCATGGCGGCGGCCATTGACTTCTGGGCATTACCCAACGGGTTTAGCGCGACGGGAAGCAGGGCGAAAACCGTGGTCGCTGTGGTAATCAGCACCGGCCGCAGCCGCTCTGAAGCCCCCCGGTACACCGCCGCACCCGGAGAACAGCCGGAACGGATTTTTTCATCGCTGATCTCAAACAGTATGAGGCCGTTATTCACTACCAAACCAAAGAGGGCGGTCAGGCCCAGCGCCGCCCCTGAATCGAGCGCGGCCCCGAACAGCAGCAGCGCGGGACCTGAACCGGCAATAGAAAACGGAATGGTCAGCATGAGGATCAGCGGCAGGAGAAAAGATTCAAACTGCGCGCCCATGGTCATATACAGCAGGATCAGTACGAGACAAATATTGAGCAGCAGGGAATTCCGGTAACGGCTGAAAACGGATTCAGATGCCCGGTTAAACCATGAAAAACCGGCGGAGATTTCTTTTAACGCCTCGGCGATTTTTCGATCTTTTGAGGGAGGCAGATCCAGATACATCACATCGGAACGGTCAAGCCGCGCCAGCGCCGCCTCCGACTCACGCCGCTCTATTCTGCCGAGGGAACCAAGGTAAACGATTTTCCCCCGGGGCGTTCTCAGTGGAATATTCTCCAGCAATGCCTCCGGCCGGCCTGAAAATTCCGAAAGCGCCTGCCCCGACACCCGCACATCAAGAGGCCGGCCTTCAATTTCAAGCCGTGCGGTGACAATCCCCTCGCTTAGGGTATAAAGGGATTCGGCAATATCCCCGGCGGAGACGCCAAGGTACGCGGCGGCCTCCCTGTTCGGGTAGAGTCGTAATTCCGGCCGGCGGCCCCGGGGCCGAAGCGCTATGGGGGAACCGGTATATTCCCCAAGCCGCCGGGCCACGGAGGCGGCCCTTTCGGCGGTTTCCTCACGGTCTTTTCCCATAACCGCGAAAGTCCGTGCCGATGAAAGTCCCAGGTATGTTTCGATCCGGTCCCTGGGCAGGTACACCGAAATCGCGGCGCCCGGCAATCTGTCTTCCCGATCTTTCAGCTTATTCATTGTTTTGGTTATTTCGGCAAGCTCCGTTTCCGGTTTGCTTCCCCTGTTGAGTACGCAATAGAGGATCAGTTCTTCCTTGAGATAATCCGTATCGGCCCGGCGGCCTATGTCCTCTTCCTCGGCCCCTGCCCTGCCGTAAACCGTTTTTACACCGGAAAGTTCTGAAACAGTCCGGGAAATTACCGCGCCCGCCGCGCCGATATTTTCAAGGAATGTCCCCGGCGGAAAAACCACTGAAACCCGCACTTCCTCAGCCTCGCCGGGGCTGATAAAAACCGCGGGCCTGAGCAGCAGGAACAACCCGCCGGCAAGGCTTGCCAGCGCGGCAAGCGTGAAAATCCGAAAGGGCCGCCTGAGCGGCGGCGCGAGCAAACGGCGGTAGTTTTTTTCAATTAGGCATAACGATCCGAAGCCGCGTCTGTCCGCTGTAAAGCACATCCGGTACAGGGAAGGAAGACAGAATTGGGCGTACAGCCATCCCGCGCTTATTGAGGCAACCAGGGCAACGGCGGTATCGCCAAAGAGACTGCCCAGGGGGCCGGGAAGAAAAATCACCGGTACAAAAACCACCGCGGTGGTAAGGGTTGAGGCCGCGCTGGAACCGGCAATTGAGACGGCCTTTTCCCCTATTTCTTCAGGGGCCGGTTTTTCCGCGCCCGTTCCAAAAAAGCGGTGGAGCAGGTCCAGCACAATCACGCCGGTATCGGAAACAAGGCCGATCCCCAGGGCAAGCCCGCCGAGGCTCATGCTGTTGAGAGACTTCCCCATTAGTGCCAGAACGCAGATACCCGCCGCCGAGGACAGCGGAATCGACAGGGCCGCGAGGAGACTGTAACGGAGGCGGCGGATAAACAAAAATAAAACGGCAATTACCGCGGCGGCTCCAAGGCCCGCGGATATTGAAAGGCCGCTAATGCCCCGAATCAAAGACGGGGCGGAATCCCGAACCAGGATAATTTCAGCGTCACGCGCAAAAAACGGGGCCGCTTCTTTCAGGGTTTTCCGTATGTCCCTTGAAAGGCGCAGCGGGTCCGCGCCGGGCCGCCTGAATATTTCCAGAGCCGCCGCTTCCTTTCCTTCAAAAACAAAAACACTGTTACGGCGGCCCGATTCAAGATTCAGTTCCCCGGCGTCCTCCAGCTTCAGCGCCGCCGCGCCGCTTCCGGCGGAAATTATCACTTGCGAAAGTTCCTCCAGCGTATCCGGCCTGCCCGAGCTGACCACCACCAGTTCCATATCTCCCTCGCGGGCGTTTCCGGCGGGAATATCCGCCGTTTCCCCGGAAAGCATCCCGGCAAAATCCGGCGGGCTTATACCAAGGGCGGCAAGTTTCTGCACGTCCAGGCGCAGGCGCTCCTCAGGAATTTCCCCGCCCGCCAGTATGATCGATCCCACTCCGTCGATTTTCCGCAGGCGGGAGCGCAGTTCGTATTCGGCGAGTCTGCGGGCAAAACTCCCGTCCCCCTGAAGGGAACGTACCGCGATAATCGCGTGAGGATCGGCCCCGTAATCGCCCTGGGTTACCACCGGCTTCAAAACGCCTTCGGGAAGGCCCGGATACACCGCGTCAATCGCCTCGCGGACAAGAACGGATGCGGCGGACGGATCCGTTCCCCAGCGAAAATCAAGGCTGATAATGGAACGCCCGTCACGCGAAACGCTCCGTATCCGTTCAAGCCCCTTTACTGGAGAAAGCGCGTCTTCCACCGGAATGGTAACGAGGGAACGCATATCGTTAGCCGCCATGCCGCTGTAAACAGTTTCCACCGTAATCTTCGGTTCGGACAATTCAGGCAGCCGCTCCAGAGACAGGGTAGAAAGTGAAAAGAGGGCCGCTGTTACAAGAGCGGCCATTGCCATGATCACCGTCACGGGACGGCGCACGCAGAGGGTAATTATTCCCTTCATTAACACTCCTTACTTTAACAGGGAAATGCGAAATTTTTTTTCATTGCGGTTTCCGCCGGAATCCCCCAATCCCGAATCAATCAGAATACTCACCACTCCTGAATTAACCGTGTTGGTAAGAAGCCCCCTAATCTCAAGACGTTGGTACTGTTCCCAGCCGGGACAGGGATCGGGAGTTGAAAAGCCGCTTTCCCTGATGGACCGTGGAGAAAAAACAAGCGCGTTATTACTGGCTTCAATACGGAACAATTCCATCAGCGAAAGGGTATTTACCGAAAGGCCGGGAGCGGTTTCAAAATAACATTCAATCCATGTTTCGGTTTGTACGCTGTAGGGATACCGATCTTTCTTGTTCTCAAGAACGTCCGGGGGAGCAACCGGAAGATCCTCAAAAAGGGAATCAATTCCAAAAGCGGTTAGTTCATTGTCAAGCGCGCTGCCCGGCGCCATGGGAATCCTGATACCCACAAGCGCCGGCGGTTTTGACAGAACACCGTCGGCAAATATTTTAAACACATATTCGTCACCGCTCTCGTTTCCCACGCGATTTTTTACGCCGGCTTTCAGCCTGAAAGAAAAACGGCTTTCATAAAGCGGCGGAGTCTCAAAAGCAAAAATCACTTCGTCATACAGACCCGGATCGGTTTCCATGCGGAAAGACGCCCCTTCAGAAACAAGGCAATTTTTCACCGACAGGGCATCCACCGGCTCGGAAAATGTAAGCCGCAGCCGGTCATCTTTTTCCCAGCCGGAATTATCACCCGCTATGCCTTCCGCAAGCTGCTGCTCACCTCCTGATTTACTTAAACGCCGCGCGCCGCTTAAAAAAGGCCTTTCCTGATCCTCTCCGATAGTGAAGTCGCTTGAAAAATCATTGCCCATGTCCATGCCGTTGCCGCCCGCAAACGCGGATTTAATTTCAAGCACATAACGCCTGCCGTAAGTCCAGGGTTCCGCCGGAGTAAAAACAGCGGTGATTCCGTCCCCTTCCAAACGCCACATACCGTTCATGGATGGATCAAAAGAAACATAATCGCGTAACGAATTGAGGGCTATGGCCCGGGAAAAAACAAGGCGAACTTCGGCGCGGGTATCGTTTACCACAGCGTTCGCCGCAGGCGATACGGAAACCGGCGCGGGACGGTTATGATCCGGCCGCGTGGTAAAGCGCTCCGCAAACGCCCTGTCCATGGAAAGCCCGCCCTCATCATGGGCGTCCGCCGCGACGGTCAGCACATAGTCCCGGTTTATTTCCAGCGGAACGGCGGGAAGAAAAGTCATATTACCCCTGTTCCAGCGGAAAGACCCGCTCAGCCGCTCGCCGTCGGCGTTGAGGGAAAAATGCCGTTCCACGCTGGCCCTGTCGGGAATGCGGGAAAAGGCAAGGGAAACCGCAACCGACCGGGGATCAGCATGATAACCTCCGCCCGGACTCCACTTTGAAATCTCAAAAGGAGCAGTCCGCAGCAAATCGCCTGAAAAGCCTGCCCCCCCGTCCGAGCAGGAAATAAATCCGATCAAAAGCGCTAAAAGTACACAGCCGCCGCGGCCGATTATTCCGCGCCGGTATATTCCGCCGTTCATTGCATTACCTCCACATAACGAAACTGCTATTGCTTATATGGGTCGGAGTCGGCGTTTTGCTTTAGTGGTTTTGGGAAAATTGGCGATTAATGCCCGCCGCCTCGTCCGGGAAGACGCCCCGCTTTTGAAGAACGCCTGCGGGATACCGCGCCGCTCCCCTGGAACTTCCGGGGGCGCCCCTGGAACCGCCAAATGTTCCCCCGGAACTTCCAAATGTTCCCCTGGAACTTCCAAATGTTCCCCCGGAACCTCCAAATGTTCCCCTGGAACTTCCAAATGTTCCCCTGGAACTTCCAAATGTTCCCCCGGAACCGCCAAATGTTCCCCCGGAACTTCCAAATGTTCCCCCGGAACTTCCAAATGTTCCCCTGGAACTTCTGGGGACGCCCCTGGAACTTTTGGGGACGCCCCTGGAACTTTCAAATTGGCGCGTTAAAGTTGCGTATTGGCGTTCCCGAGACGAGATTGCTTTTTTTTGCTTTACCCGTTACCATATACGTAATTCGTTACAGGAGTGCGCCATGAAACCTGAAAAGAAAGCCGCCGAAATGAGCAGGGCTGAACTTGCAGCATATATCGACCAGTCGGTGCTTAAGCCCGAATTTACCCAGGACGAAATACGAAGATATATCGGGGAGGGGATTGGCTTCGGGTGCAAGACGGTCTGCATCAATCCCGCGTCGCTGGAGATTGCCCGCTCCCTCTGCAAATCCACCAATACCGGAATATGCGTGGTCTGTGATTTTCCTTTCGGGCTCTCGACGACGGTGTCCAAGGTAGCCCAGGCGGAGGAAATCTGTAAATGCCGCGACATTGAAGACCTTGATATTGTCGCCAATTACGGCTGGATAAAAAGCGGCCTGTGGCGGGAAGTCGGTGCCGAAATAAAAGCGGTTACGGACGCGGTGCACAAATACGGGACGCTCATCAAGGTGATATTCGAGACCGACGCGCTCACCCTTGCGGAAGTCGCCAGGGCAACCGAAATCGCCTGTGACGCGGGCGTTGACTTTGTAAAAACTTCCACCGGCTTTTACACCGGCGCCGAAGGCAGGGGGGCGACGGTGGAGGTTGTCCAAACCATGATTGATACGGCGAAGGGCCGCTGCAAAGTGAAGGGCGCCGGGGGCATTCGGGACCAGGCCTATTTCTTCAAACTGATAGACATGGGCATAGACCGGATGGGCGTGGGCTATCGATCAACGCCGGTCGTCCTCGCCGGCAAGCGGGAATGAACGGACGTTCCACGACCGGGGTGCAGAAGCCGGTCGTGGTAAGGCTGCCCCGCTCCATTAAGCTACAGATGCTCCTCAGCATTGCCGGGGTGTTTGTTATTCTTTCTCTTTCAACCGCCTATATTCTGTTTTCCTCCAAAAATTTACAAAACGTCTCCGACAGCCTGTTTGAACAGGAGCGCTTTATCAAATCGGTTCAGGAGGACCTCGATCGTTTTAAGGGGCCGCTGCTGGATTACCTTTCCACCCGTTCTTCCAACGCCCTTGCCCAAATCCTTATTGATACCCAGGCGCTGCGGGCCAAGCTCCCCACCTATATGCCGATCCTGCCAAGCGGCGCCGCGCTGCGGGAGCGGGAACTTTATTCTCTGATCCGCTCATACCTCAATCTTGCCGATCAGGCAATGGAAGAAAAACGGGGGCGGAACATTGCCGCATACACGCGGATTTACGATGAGATGGCGGGCCTCCTTGATTACATCAACCGCGAAGTGGAGGCGATCAGCACCGAGCGCTTCCGCGGCCAGATAGACGCCTACGGATTCTTTATCGCGCGCTCCGGCAATTTGCAGTTCTGGAATCTGCTCTTTATCATTTTTGTTTCGCTATTCGCTTTTCTCATGCTGTTCCTTTCGGTCAGGCGCATCACCGATCCCATGACGCGTCTTTCCGCCATGGCCGCTGAACTTGCCGCGGGCAATTTTTCGATAGACGATATTGAAAGCGAAACAGTGCGGGAAATGGATCAGGTGGTGGCGGCGTTTAACAAAATGAAAAAAGAGATACGCAATTATATTGAGGAGATCCGCTGGCAGGAAAACATCAAGCAGGAATACATGCGCGAAAAAATGCGCAATATGAAGATGGAAGGACTGGTACGGCACATGGAGATTTACGCGCTTCAGGCGCAGATGAATCCCCATTTTCTGTTTAATACGATCAATACCGGTATGCAGCTCGCCATTGTGGAAGGCGCGGACCGCACCAGCGAATACATGGAATATATGGCGAAACTGTTCCGGCACATTATCCGCAACAAGGAGATAATCGTTCCCCTGCGCCACGAAATTGAGGGGCTGGAATTTTACTTTTACATTCTCCGCGTACGTTTTCCGCACAGCCTGGCTCTGGAACTTGATTACGATGAAAGCCTGCTGGACGCGGTGAAGGTTCCGGTTTCTGTTTTACAGCCGCTGGTGGAGAACTGCGTAATCCACGCGTTTAAGGACGGCGGCGCAAACGCGGCAAACGCGGTAACGGTACGCGCTGAAAAACAGGGGCGCAATCTTCTGCTCCTGGTACGGGACAATGGCCGGGGCATGGAAACGGAAACCGTCAAGCGGCTGCTGCATGCCCAATCAATTGATGAGTCTTCGATGTCCCGCGTCATGGGTCTTGAAAACGTGATCCAGCGACTCTACTTTTTTTATCCCGATGATCCCGGCGTGGTTGACATTGAAACTTCTCCCGGCCGGGGTACGGCGGTGATAATCCGCATCGACACCGGACGGGAACCGAGGATAGCAACCAGCGATTAGCGAATTTGACCTGACGCCCATCCGCTAGTTATATGCCATTTTGCCTAATTTTTTGCGATTTTTAAAAAAATGGTTGATAAATATTTTTGGTATTATATACTATACAATATAGGAGATTTTTATGAAACGGAACACTGTTTTCGTGGTAATATTGTTAATAATCGGTATGCAAATATTTGCTGATGAAAATTTAAATGAATTAAAAGATATAAATATTGGATGGCCATTGTTTAATAATAAAGTAGAGTATATGAAATTAAATATGTTAGGTCTTAATCCGTTGTTTTTTTATAACAGAAATTATGGTTTATTAAATATGAAAAATATTATTCAAAATAACGATACTCAAAGTGAACAACGTATTTACCAAAATTCACAAGAAAATAATTGGTTGGGGTTTTTATTGGTTGTAGCTGGTTATTCGATAATATGGACTGATGCGTATAAAAACCCATTGAAATATAGGTATTTTGAAGATGCATGGGAACGTCAGCAAATAGAAGAAAGGATGTATAGAAA
>JAISYA010000242.1 GCA_031270205.1 Treponema sp. | reverse complement strand
GGTTCGCCGCTCAATATACGGCCAAGCCCTCCGGCAGCCACGCCGGGGAGCAGGGAAAAGTCATCAGTCAGGGGAAAGGCGTAGGCCGCCTGCGCCATCAAAGAAAATATTGAAGCGGCGGCAGTACCGCCGAAAGGCAGGAAGGGAAAACTGCCTCCCAGGGAAAAGAGGACCGAGCCGGGCCCCAGGGGCTGTTCCCAGCCGCCGCCCAAGTGAAGGCCGGGCATGGCGAAGGTGGAAAGCCCTCCCGTAGGGGGATAACCCCGCAGACCGCCGAAAAGAAAGGCCCCCCCGTTACGTTCCGTTTCCTGAGCGGCGATGGGCTGTATCAGCACACAGAAAAAGAAAGCCGCGAGTATCGCTGTAGTGTTTTTCGAAATGGTTATGGATTTCATAACAGTATCCCCCATACACACAATACTAAACTTCAGTTTTGGAAAAGCAAGCCTGCAATTCGCGGTTTTGCAAGCAGGCCCTGTCAATTAAAAAATCTCCTCGGTTACTCCGGCACAGCCGCTTCCATGGGCAGAATCGGCATGGCCTGGCCGTTCCGCTCAAGCCGGTAGCGGAGGTCCGCCAGCAGCGGTTCCGGCAGGAACATATCCGCGAAAAAGGCCGCCGCGCTGTTCAACGGCGAGATCGGCGCCGTGCGGCCAGGGCCGAAAACAGACGCCAGGGGAAAATGATCCAAAACCTTGTCGATCAATTTTTGTTTGGGATATTCACTGAACGCGACTTTTTTGCCTTCCGGTATTTCCGCCAGATTACGGGCGATGCGAATCGCGTCGCTCAGGCCGCCGATACTGTCGATGAGACCGGCGTTCAGGGCGCCAAGGCCCGAAAACACCCGGCCCTGGGCGGCGGCTTCAACCTGTTCGCTTGCCATGTTACGGCCGGCGGCGACTTTGGCGGTGAATTCGCCGTAGATGTCCAGCATGTACGCGCGGTAGCGGGCTTCCTCCTCGGCGTTGAGGTCCCGCCGGGGCAGAATGACGCCGGCCGCCATATCCGCGTGATCGCCCCGCTGCAGGGAATCCACGGTAAGACCCATTTTGCGGTTAAGGCCCTTGTCATAAAACCACGCGCCAATAACGCCGATGGAGCCGGTAAAGGTGTAGGGCGAGGCGGTGATATGGCTCGCGTACATGCCCGCCCAATAACCACCGGACGCGGCCACGGAGCCCATGGAAACCACCACGGGAATCCGCTCTTTGGCATACTTCACCGCCTCGGCAACATAGTCGGCGGCCTCGGCGCTTCCCCCCGGCGAACTGATACGGATCACCATCGCCTTGACCCGCTTCTGCCCGGACACTTCCCGAATAGTCCGCGCCAAAGTGCGGGCGGCCATGCCCCGCTCCATGTCGGTCTGCCCCCTGGCATAGATCACGGCGATCACCGGCGGCCTTGAGAAAACGCCGCCCGCTTTGCCGGGACCGTAAAAAGCCTCGTTCTCCATAAGGCCCGAAACAGGATCGCCGTACAGGGCGAACCGCTTCACTTCCCCGCCCTCCAGAGCCTTGAGCGCTTCGGCTACCGCCTCTTCCCTGCCGGTAGAATCAACCAGCCCCCGCTCCAGGGCGCTTTTCGCCGAATACAAAAATTCCCTGTTGAGAATTGCGTCAAATTCCTCACGCGTCAGGGAACGGGCCTTTATCAGCGTATCGCGGGTCAGCGCGAACACCTCGTCAAGCCATTCGCCGTACTGCCTGCGGTCCGCTTCGGAAAGGGCGTCTCTGGTAAACATTTCATTCGCGGATTTGTATTCAAGATACCGCAGTTCCCGTGCGCCTATCCCCAGTTTTTCCAGGGCCTGCGATACATAACCCCTGCCGTAGACATAGCCGGTAAGAGACAACGCTCCCAGTTCATCCATCACGATTTTGTCCGCCACCGAAGCCAGACAGTACAGGTCAATATCCGCGCTGCTGATAAAGGCGCATATCTTCTTTCCCCGCGATTTGAATTGTTCCAGCGCGGTTCTCAGTTCCCACAGAGTTTCCTGACCGGCGTGATACGCGGAAATATTGAGAACGATCCCCCGGATTCGTTTGTCCCCGCCCGCCCGCTCAATCACCCTGAACATTTCCAGTTCCGATCTCGGCCGTACCGAACGGACCCTGCTCTGAATCGCCTGGTTGTTCAGGTTAAGTTCGAGATACCCATTCTGGGCGAACAGCGGCATTGCACTCAGACAGAACGCTCCCAGAGCCAGAATTGTCCCATGTACCTTCATCCCTTCTTTTTCCCTTTGTCTGTTTTCCCGGCGGGTTTTTTTTCGCTCCCGCCTGCCGCGCCCCTGCCGGATTTGGCCGCCGTTTTGGGGGGCGGTTTCGCGCCGTCCGCGCCGGAAAGAATATCAAGCAGTGCATCCAGACGGTAGCCGGATTTTTCTTCCGCCCGCGCCAGGGCGGCGGAAAGTTCCGCGATACGGGTAACCCGTTTAAGCCAGGACAGATGTGTGTCCACAGCCGCCGCGTCTTCAGAGCGGGACGGCGGCTTTTTCCCGCCGCGGGATTTTTCCGCCCCTGTTCCGGCGGCAAGCAGCAGGGCGTCATCGCTTTCCAGGGTGAAAAACAGCGTGCCGTAAAACAGGCTGTCCTCAAATCCTTCCTTGTTGAACCAGATAACATCATTAAAAGTGTTGATCCCCAGAAGCCGCCTGAAATCCTCATGCTGATAGTTTTCCTCAATCAGCATGGCCCCGGCCTGAGCCGGATCAAAAAGCCCTTCCGTACTGAAAATCGCTTCCATGGCCGGCGGGGCGTCATCCGGAGCGGTCCTGGCAAGAACCGCCCGGCACATATCGGTAAGCCGCCAGGCCTCGGCGTCGGAGGCGCCGGCGCTCCGGTAAGCGTCCCTCAGTTTCCGGTCAAGCCGCCAGTGATCAAAACCGAGGCTCACCGCGAGCGCCCCGCCCGCGCCTGCACCAATTACGGGGCGTAGCAGGGAGAGGAGGCCGTAGCCCGCAGCCGCCGCGCAGAGATACGGTTTGTCCCTGAAATGAGCGGCCAGGTTTCCCAGGAAACGCGCCGCCGGGGTTTTTTCCCGCGCCCCGGGCGCGGCATACGCGGCGATTTTGATGATTCTGCCGATATACTCCCCGAACTCATCCCGCATGTTCTTTGTATCAGCCGGCGGAAAACTCAATGTAACGCCGTTCTCGTTTACGGGCGTCCAGGGTTCAAAATTACCGCCGCCGCCCGCAATAAAGCGGGACGCCGCCGCGAAAAACGCCTCAGCCGGCGCTTCCAGCGATTTGATAAAAGATTCTGCAGATTCGCCCGGCCCCGTACGTTCAACAAAGAAACCGTGCAGCCTGCCCGTAATCTCCGGCGTAAGCAGATCGGTAAAGCGCCGGTACAGCTCGCCCAGGTATATATCCATAATCGCCGCCTGCGGGTCCGGCGTACCGCGGCCCTGCAATTCATGGTGCAGCCTTGCCCAGCGGCCTGTGGCGTCATCTGCAACTTCGTGAATATCCAGAAAGACATTTGTCCCGTATCCCCGCAGCCCCACAAAAAGACCCTTCTCGCATATCTCTTTGGAAGAGCGGACAAACCACAGATTCGACCTTTGCTCCCGAAGCAGGGTAAAGTATTGGCCGTCGTTGTGGATTAACAGGGCCTCGCTCAGACTGTCCCTGCGCTTGCCGCTGCCGTTCCGGGGAATGGGGGGATCGCTTATCCTGATCCAGCCCGCCGCTTCATAGCAGGAATTATTGTAAAAAACAAGCGCCCGTTCCTCCCCGGTGTACGTCTCAATGCGGTTGGAGTAGGCAAAGACATTTTCGTTTACCGCGCCGTCCGCGCCGTACAGATCGTACAGCCGGAAATTGGCGCTGCCGGAAAAGAGGCCGCGCCGTTTCATCAGGGGGAAAATCTCCCGCTCGTGGCGTTCCACCAGGCCGGTATTGGGCTTTTCGTCCCGGTAGGCGCGGCGGTACTCCATACCGTACTTTTCCTCAAAGCCTTCGATTTGACCGTGGCCGAACATGGGCAGCCCCGGCATGGTCACCAGGAGGGTGCAGATGCCGAAGTACTTGTCGCCGGTACCGAACTGGGCCGCCGCGGTTTCCTCATCGGGGTTATTCATAAAGTTTACAAAGCGCTTGAGAATCTCCGGATCAAACTCCAGCGTGTTCTTGATAGTTGCCCGGTATTTGGCGTTCTCCTCGTTTTTGAGCATGTTCATAAAGGCCGAGTTGTACACGCGGTGCATGCCCAACGTGCGGACAAAGTAGCCCTCCATCATCCAGAAGGCTTCGGCCAGCAGCAGCGTATTGGGAGTCTCCGCCGCGCAGCGGTCAACGACTTCCCGCCAAAACTCATTGGGAATACGGCGGTTGAATTCGTCGGTGTCAAGGGAATGTTCGGCGCGGCTGGCAATTGCCCCGCCGTGGCCCGGCGCGGGGTACCAGAGCCGCTGAATGTGGCGCTTCGCCAGGGTCATGGCCGCGTCAAAGCGCACAATCGAAAACTGCCGGCACACACCGATAATCGTATTGATTACCGCTTCCCGCGCTTCGGGATTGAGAAAGTCGATCTGGGCGGTGTCGTTCCAGGGCATGGACGTACCGTCGTTGCCGTGGTAAATGTAGCGGGTCTCGCCGCTTCGCTTGTCGATCCGCTTGAAGACCACCGCCGCGTC
>JAISYA010000233.1 GCA_031270205.1 Treponema sp. | reverse complement strand
CTTGCCAAATTTCCCCGTAAGCGATAGAATGATTGTATTAGCAAGACAGTATTAGAAGTTGGGGGTTTGCATGGCAGGCAACGGCACGGATGGGGATATGAATTTTCCCCAGGAATTGACTTCGTTTATAGACGAATGGAAGGTAAAACCGGGGAGTCTTATCATGATTCTCCACAAAACCCAGGAAACGTTCGGGTTTATTTCACGGCCTGCGGCGGAAAAGCTTTCCCGAATTACGGGGATTTCGCTGGCACGGATCTACGGGGTTATCACTTTTTACCATTTCTTTAAGACCACCAAACCTGGTAAGCACAGGATTTCGGTGTGTCTGGGTACCGCCTGTTACCTCAAGGGCGGCCAGGACCTTATCGAAGAGACCCGCAGCCTCTTGGGGCTTGAGCATGAGGGCGTTACCCAGGACGGCCAGTTCTCGGTGGACCCGGTCCGCTGTGTGGGCTGCTGCGGACTGGCGCCGGTTTTGACCGTGGGAAACGATACCTACGGCAAACTCACCAAGGACGTAATTCCCGGCATTATCGCCAAGTATCAGAACGTATAAATGCACTTTACGCTGGCCGACCTGGTTACCGACATCACCCAGAACGCTTCGGAGGCGGGGGCGGAGCTGGTGGAGCTTGAGGTGCGCGAGGACGGCGGAGAGTTCCGTTTTCTGGTGCGGGACAACGGCAAGGGCATGACCAAAGAGGAACTTGAGCGGGCGGTGGACCCCTTTGTTACCGACGGGATGAAGCACCCCCACCGCAAAGTGGGGCTGGGCATTCCCTTTCTGATCCAGACCGCGGAGCAGTCGGGCGGCGGCTGGGATGTCAAGTCCGAAAAGGGGAAGGGTACCACGGTAAGCGCCTGGTTCGATACCGGTAACGTGGACACCCCGCCGGCGGGCGATATTCCGGGGATGTTCAGAATCATCCTGATGTTCGCCGGGCCTGTGGACATACACATACGGCGTTCCCGCAGGAGAGATGACAGGCCGGCGCTGGAATACGAGGTCCGCAAATCGGACCTTGCCGAAGTTTTGGGAGACATTGAGGATACGGGATCGCTGGTGCTGATGGACAAGTACCTGCGTTCCCTGGAAGAGGAAGCATAACATTTGAGAGGAGAGAGATATGGCAATGACACTGGAGGAGCTGCGCAAGCTCAGAGAGTCAAAAAAGACGGACATTCAGCGGCGTGAAGCCGAAGGCAAGGAGATCCAGGTAATCGTCGGCATGGGAACCTGCGGTATTGCCGCGGGGGCCAAGGGGACGCTGGATTCGTTTATCAGTGCTCTGGATGAGAACAAGCTGGTGGATCAGGTGATGGTGCGGCAGACCGGCTGCATGGGCCTGTGCCACTCGGAGCCGACGGTTGAAGTGATTTCTCCGGGCATGCCCAATGTCATCTACGGCAGGGTAGACGCCGTGGTTGCCAAAGAGATTGTGCAGAAACACATTATCGGCCATGAACTGCTGGATAATCATATCCTCAACCGGCCCGCCGCTGACATTCTTAAATAGGAGAAAGATATGGCATATAACCACTTTATCCTGTGCTGCGGCGGTACGGCCTGTGAATCAAACAAGGGCAGGAAAATCTACGAAGAGCTTATCAGGGAAGCCAACGCCCAAAAGGTGACAAGCGAGGTCCAGATCGTGCAGACCGGCTGTTTCGGTTTCTGCGAACGGGGGCCTATTGTCAAAGTGCTTCCCGAAGAATCGTTCTATGTGGATGTCAAACCCGAAGACGCCAAAGAAATCATCGCCGAGCAGATAGTCAAAGGCCGGGAAGTCCCCCGGCTCCTGTACAAAGAAGACACTGAGGCGAAAAAGAAGACCTCCATCGAGGACATTCAGTTCTACCAGAAACAGTTCCGGGTTGTGCTCCGTAACTGCGGCGTCATTGATCCTGAGAATATCGACGAATACATTGCCCGCGAGGGCTACAGCGGCCTTGAGAAGGTGCTGTTTGAATGGGCGCCGGAGCGGATCATTGAAGAGATGAAGGCCTCAGGAATGCGCGGCCGGGGCGGGGCGGGCTTTCCCACCTGGCTCAAATGGGACCTTGCCCGCAAGGCCCAGGGGGACGTCAAGTACGTTATCTGCAACGCCGACGAGGGCGACCCCGGCGCGTACATGGACCGTTCCACTATCGAAGGCGATCCCCACTCGGTTATCGAAGGGATGATCACCGCGGGCAAGGCAATCGGCGCGAACCAGGGCTTTGTGTACATACGGGCGGAATACCCCCTGGCCATTGAGAGGCTGCGGATCGCCCTGAGGCAGGCCCAGGAATACGGCCTGTTAGGCAAAAACATCCTTGGCTCCGGTTTTGATTTCGACATTGAAATCCGCCTTGGCGCGGGCGCTTTTGTCTGCGGCGAGGAAACGGCGCTTATCAAATCCGTGGAAGGGAACCGGGGCATGCCCGTACCCAAGCCGCCTTTCCCGGCGAACAAGGGCCTGTGGCAGCGGCCTACGATTATCAACAACGTTGAAACCCTGGCCAATATTCCGGTGATCACGGCCAAGGGCGGGGCCTGGCTTGCCCGGCTGGGTACCGAGAAATCCAAAGGGACGAAAGTATTCGCCCTTACCGGCAAGGTAAAGAACTCCGGCCTGGTGGAAGTGCCCATGGGGACCACCCTGCGGGAGATCATTTTCGAGATAGGCGGCGGCATTAAAGACGGCAAAAAATTCAAGGGCGTGCAGACCGGCGGCCCTTCGGGGGGTATACTTACCGACAAGATACTGGATACGCCCATCGACTTTGAAAGCCTCGCCGCCAACGGCTCGATGATGGGTTCAGGCGGCATGATCGTCATGGACGAAGACGACTGCGTGGTGGACGTGGCGCGCTTTTACATGGACTTCTGTGTGGATGAAAGCTGCGGCAAATGTTCGCCCTGCCGCATCGGGACGACCCAACTGCTCAACATCCTGGAAAAAATCGCCAAGGGCAACGGCGAGGAAAGCGACCTCGACAAACTTGAGACCATCGGCAAGGCCATGGCCAAGGCAAGCCTTTGCCAGTTGGGCATGACGGCGCCCAACCCCACCCTGTCTACGGTAAAAAATTTCCGGGAAGAGTATCTGGAGCATATCAGGGATAAAAAGTGCCGGGCCGGCAAGTGCAAGAGTCTGCTGCGCTTTACCATTGATCCGGCCAAGTGTATCGGCTGCGGCGCCTGCACCAAAAAATGTCCCGGCAACTGTATCGCCGTTGAAGACGCCTCCAAGTATCCGGACAAGAAACGGCCGCCCTACCTCATTGATCAGGCGGCTTGTCTCAAGTGCGGCGAGTGCTTCAAGACCTGTAAATTCGGCGCGATTACCAAGGGCTAATAGGAGTATACCATGATAAACCTGAAGATAAACGGCATTCCGGTTCAGGCTGCGGAAGGAGACACGATCCTCGAAACGGCCAAGAAAGTAAACATAAAAATTCCCACCCTCTGTTACAATCCGGATCTTCCGGCCTGGGCTTCCTGCGGGATCTGCATTGTCCGCATGGCGGGTAGTCCCCGGATGGTTCGGGCCTGTACCACCCCGGTGGATGGCAGCATGGAAGGCAAGGAGATTATCACCCATGATGCGGAGATCATCGCCACGAGGCGCACCGTGCTGGAACTGATCCTCTCAAACCATCCCAACGACTGTCTCCAGTGCCCGCGGAACGGAAGCTGCGAGCTGCAGACCCTGGCCGAGGAATTCGGCATCAGGGAAGCGCCGTACAAAAAGGTGATGAACGGACTTTCCGTGGACGATTCCAATCCGGCGATTATACTCAACCCTGAGAAATGTATCCGCTGCGGAAGATGCGTCAAAGTCTGCCAGGAAGTGCAGAACGTATGGGCGCTGGAATTTCTGGGGCGGGGCATCAAGGGGCGGATCGCCAGCGCCGCGGACGCTCCCCTGGGCGAAAGCCCCTGTATCAAATGCGGCCAGTGCGCCGCCCACTGTCCGGTTGGGGCTATCTACGAGCGGGACGATACCGTCAAGGTCTGGAACGCCCTGCACAACCCGCAGCAGCATACCGTGGTGCAGATCGCCCCGGCGGTGCGGGTCGCGCTGGCGGAGGAATTCGGCCTTGAGCCGGGAACAGTGTTCACCAAAAAAATCTACGCCGCCCTCCGCCGCCTCGGTTTCAAAACCGTATTCGACACCAACTTTTCCGCCGATCTTACCATAATGGAAGAGGGGACCGAACTGGTGAAACGCCTTACCGAAAAGGGCGACATTCCGCTCATCACATCCTGCTGCCCCGCCTGGGTTGACTATATGGAAAAATATTACGCCGACATGATACCGAACTTCTCAACGGCGAAATCGCCGCAGCAGATGATGGGGGCGATGATCAAGGCGTATTGGGCGGACAAGGCGGGGGTAGACCCCGACACGGTCTATTCGGTGTCGGTGATGCCCTGCACGGCGAAAAAGTGGGAAACGCGCCGCAACGACGACATGAAAAGCGCCGGTCACGGTTATGACGTGGACATTGTGATCACCACGCGGGAACTGGCGCGGATGATCAAACAGGCGGGCATTGATATTCTCAAACTTCCCGACGAAGAAGCGGACAATCCCCTGGGGCCGTATACCGGCGCGGGTACTATCTTCGGCGTAACCGGCGGCGTTATGGAAGCGGCGGTGCGCAGCGCTTACTTCCTGGTGACGGGGAAAGAACTTTCCGATGTGAACTTCAAACCCGCCCGCGGTCTTGAGGGGGTAAAGGAAGCGGAAGTGGATTTTAACAACGGGACGAAAATCCGCATAGCCATTGCCCATCAGATGGGGAATATCGCCGCGGTACTGGACAAGATCCGCGCCGCGCGGGACTCCGGCAGGGAAACGCCCTACCACTTTGTGGAAGTCATGGCCTGCCGGGGGGGCTGTATCGGCGGCGGCGGACAGCCTTACGGTTGTACCGACATTATCCGCGAGCAGCGTACTTCGGGCATCTACGCCGATGACGAGAAGTCCCTTTATCGCTGCTCCCATCAGAATCCCTTTATCAACCAGGTATACCAGGAATTTTTGGACGAGCCCAACGGCCACAAGGCCCACGAACTGCTCCACACCAGCTATGTGGAGCGTCCCCTGTATGTAAAGTGATTTTTTGGCGGCGGCGGTAACAAGCCGCGCCGCCTATTTTTAAGGAGGAAACAATGGAGAAATTGTTCAGGCTCAAAGAGCGCGGGACTACGGTCCAACGGGAGATTTTTGCCGGTCTCACCACTTTTTTGACGATGGCCTATATCCTGATAGTTAATCCGGGTATGCTGGGTGAAATCGGTAACGGCATGACGGCGGGCGCGGTCTTTACCGCCACGGCAATCTCGTCGGCTATCGCCACGCTGGTTATGGCGTTCGCGGCCAACCTGCCCATAGCGCTGGCCCCCGGTATGGGGCTTAACGCCTTCTTCACCTACGCGGTGGTTTTGGGGATGGGATATTCCTGGCAGGTGGCCCTTACCGCGGTGTTCCTTGAAGGTATTCTCTTTATCATTTTGTCGTTTTTTAACGCCCGCGAGGCGATCATCAAGGCAATCCCGACAAACCTCAAGAAAGCCGTGGCCGTCGGCATCGGTATTTTTATCGCCCTTATCGGTTTTGCCAATTCGGGGATAGTAGTAAATACCGCCGGCACGATAATCGGACTTGGAGATCTGAGCGCGGCCAGCCCGCTGCTGGCGTTTCTCGGCCTCATCATCATCATTGTGCTGTATACCCTGAAAGTTCCCGGTTCCATTCTTATCGGCATCCTGGCCACTACCGTTATCGGCATTCCCCTGGGCGTCACCACGGTTCCCGAAGGCTGGTCACCGGTGGGCCTCCCCGCGGCGCCTCTCCTGTTCCAGTTTGATTTTTCCGCGGTGCTGTCCTTCAAGTTTTTCACGGTGTTCTTTACGTTCCTCTTTGTGGATATTTTTGATACGGTGGGAACTCTCGTGGGGGTTACCACCCAGGCGGGGCTTATTGACAAGAACGGGAATATTCCCCGTGTCAAGCAGGCCCTCATTGCCGACGCGGTAGGCACGGTCGCCGGCGCGGCTCTGGGAACCTCTACCGTTACGAGCTATGTGGAAAGCGCCGCCGGCGTCGCCGCCGGGGGCCGCACGGGCCTTACGAGCCTGAGCACCGCGGTGCTGTTCCTGCTGGCGCTGTTTTTCGCCCCCCTGTTCCTGCTGATCCCCTCCGCGGCCACGGCTCCGGCGCTGATCATGGTGGGTTTCCTCATGATGCGGCCGGTAACGTCGATTGATTTTTCAGACCCGACTGAAGGCATTCCCGCCTTCCTTGCCATCCTGATGATGCCCTTTGCATACAGTATTGCCGAAGGTATCGTGTACGGGATTATCTCTTACGTGCTGCTTAAACTCGCCGCCGGCAAGTTCAGGGAGATCAGCGCGGTAAGCTGGGTGCTCTTTGTGGTGTTCATGCTGCGGTTCTTTTTATAACGGAGGATGACATGAAAGAAGTATTTGTAAGTTTCGCGAAGTACAACGAAGAGGCAAACCGGGCGGTATACGCTATTCTGGGCAAGCTGTCCAATGACGAGCGTGAAAAGGACCGGGGCAGTTACTACGGCAGCCTCTCCGGCCTTCTCCGGCATCTTCTGGGCGGGACAACCTTTTTCCTGGGGATGTTCAATGCCGTCTTTCCCGGCAACGCCGCGGCAATGAAGGCCCTGTCGGCCCTGGAAGACCTTGCGATTCCCGAAGGCAAGCTGGACGAATCCGGGTGGAAATCCCTGGGCGGATTATTCGCCGCGGCCGACAGCGCCCTGGTGAACTTTGTCTCCGCCCTTGAGGACGGCGATTTCAGGGATCCCCTGAAGATCGACTGGTACGGCGGCAATCCCGCCGAAGTGCCGCTCTATTTCATGCTTCAGCAGTTGGCCGCCCACGGAACCCACCACCGGGGCCAGCTCTCCCAAATACTGGATGAACTGAAAATCGACAACGATTATTCGGGGATCAATATACAGTTTCTTGACTGATTGAACGTAAACGCCGGGGCTTGTCCTGCGGAGGCTCATTGAGGACGCCCCGGCAATTTTGACAGAGCCGCTAAACCTTTTCCTTGATGATCTCTATCTTTATCCCGTCGTTTTGATCCGGCTCATCCTTGGGGGGAACGGACACCCTGAGAATGCCGTTTCGGTAGACCGCCTTTACCTTTTCCTGGGCGTATTTGTCCAGGGGGACAAAATACTTCTGCTTTTCAATGTCTTTTAGCTTGAGCCGCCGCTTGAAATAGCGGACGTTCTCGTCACGGATTTTCACCGGACCGTCCCCGTCCAGCTCCGCGCTGAGGCTTTCGGAAATCTTCGCCGAAAAGACCATGTAGTCACCCTGAAAGGAAAGGCTGATGTCCTTTTCGTCAAAGCCGGCGAGGGCAAATTCAAAAACCATGGTACGGTCGCCGGTCATAAAGGCGTTCATCGGCGGATAGGAATAGTTCGGATAAAAATCGGTATTTTCGTCGAAACAGTGTTTTCCGAATCCGAAAGGCCCCTGGCCGAAACCGTCGCCGCCTTCGCTCCCGTAGTGCTTAAAATTCCGGTGGAATTCATCCTTGAAATCCTGGGCCGCCTCAAAAATTTCATCGAAGATGCTGCCCAGATCCATGTACGTTCTCGTACCTTTCATATAAGGCTCCTTTCACACCCTGAGTGTGACGGCCGGGAACACCTGGCAAGCCGTTCCTCCGGCCATATGGAATCGCGGCCGTAAAAGCCGCGCGGGAATCCCCGTACGGGCGGTTCCCTGACTGTTAGTGTATCACCTTTTATGATTGTTGGATACGGTAAATCCTGGCAGTTTGCTGTGTTTCGCGCATTATAATCAAACTACAGGCTGCTTTAGCAGCAGCCCTCTGGCGGATACCGTTCAATCGGCCGGTCCGCCTCCCCTAAGGCTCATCCCCCCACTAAAACTTTTCCCCGTAATACACCCCCGCCCATTCCCAGCGGCCGTGAATCTCCGGGTCCGAAGGGAAGTAAATCTTCCTGAAGTACAAATACCACGTGGAGATGTACTGCGACCAGCCCCAGGTGCGCAGATACGCCTCGGTGGCGTTGGAAACGGTATCCAGTTGGTCGGCGTAGCGGATGCGGTTGCCCCGCATAAAATCGGAGAGGTTAAAATCCACCATGCCTGAATCGTCGGTTTCACCCTGTTCCCATGAGCGGGCAAAAAAGTTCACCTTCGCCTGGCATCTCCGCAAACGGGAAGGGCTGCCGTCGTTCAGTGCGGTTTGTACCGCTAAGAGCAGGGCCGGCAGGCTTTCAAAAGTCCAGTCCTTGGGGGAATTGCTGAAATCCACCTGTTGCTTGGCGTGATTGTCCGCGTTGGGGAAACCGGGTATTATCGTTCCGGCGTAGGGCAGGTACTGGGTATAGGCCCGGATGGCCCCGTTCCAGTCCCCGATCCGCTCGTAGGCCTGGGCCAGCATGAACCAGGCTGTGCCGAGGTCAATCTGTTCGGAGAAACGGGAGATCAGCTCCTGATAATACCAGACCCGCTGTTCAGGGTTGTCGGTCAGCTCAATAAGCTGCTTGAGACAGGCGAGGTGAACGGATTCGCCGTTAATGGTCAGGTCCGGGTAATTTTTGATGATCAGGTCGAAATACCGCGCGGCCACCGGGTATGAGTTCTGCTGCGTGTAGGCATAGGCTATCATCAACAGGTAATAGCTGTTGTAGGGATCATCGGGGGAATTGACCGTTCGGGAAGCGAGAAAATGGATCAGCTTGCCATACTCTTTGAGCCTGACGTAACTGCCGGCTATTTCCTTCACCACGGCAAACTGGCTTTCGGTAGCGTCCTGTTCCCCGGCAAGCAGGGTGAACAGTTCCCTGAAATCCTCCCTGTTTTGCGTCGAACCGGTAATATAATAAGGATCGACTTTTACCGCGCCGTCGTTCCCCGTGATTTTCCCGCAGACCGAAACGAGCGCCGCCGCCGCCAGCACCGGCGCGATGATATAGGCGCGGATTTTTTTTTCTTTCATTTTGATACGGCTCATTATAGCACAACAAGGCAAGTTTCACCAGCGGCGGCGGGGGCCATGCGGGGCTTCGCTGCCGGGATGGTGTCCAGGGGGCCGGCAAAACGTGGCGGAATAAAACCGCGTAAAGAGCGCGTAAGCGCCGGGGAAACGCCGCTTAACGGCGCTTGCCGTATTTCAAAATCAAATCGTCCGCGTGGGCAAGGGCCGCATCCCCGGAGTCGCCGGCCAGCATGCGGGCTATCTCCTTTCTCCGCCCTTCGGCGCTTAAAGGGCCGACGCCGGTAAAAGTCCTGCCCCCCTCGGTCCTCTTTTCAACCTTGAAATGATTATCCGCGCGAACCGCTATGCTCGCAAGATGGGTAACGGAGAAAATCTGCTTCAGCTCTCCGATTTTGCCGAGGTATTCTCCCACAGCCAGGGCCACTTCCCCGCCGATTCCGGTGTCGATTTCGTCAAACACCAGGGTTTCAATGCTGTCGGCCGGACCGGTCTCCCCGGCGGACAGAACCGTTTTAATGGCCAGCATCACGCGGGAAAGCTCGCCGCCCGAGGCTATGCGGGCAAGGTCTTTCAGCGGCTCCCCGGTGTTAGCCGAAATGAGGAACTCCACATCCTCCGCGCCCCAGGGACCGCAGACAAGGCTCGCTTGAGCGCCTCCGGCCTGACCCGTCTGCGCGGCATCGCGGTTTTTGGGGAGGATATTCGCCGCGAAGCGGGCGTTGGGCATGCCCAGCCGGGTGAGTATTCCGGTGATTCGCTCGCCCAGTGCCGCCGAAGCGGCGGTCCGTTTTTGCCGCAGGGATGCGGCTTTGGCGGCAATCTCTTTTTCCAGGGCGGCGATTTCCGTTTTGAGCTTTTCCCGGTTTTCCCCCGCGCCGGAAAGGGCCTCGATTTCGGCTTCCGCACGGGCCTTGTACGCCAGAATCAGCTCCTCGTCGCTGGGGGCCGCTTTTTCGCCGTTAGCGGCGGCGGTCTTTACGCCCGCAAAACCGGCGCCGTATTTCTTTTTCAGTTTGTACAGCAGGGCAAGGCGCTCGTCCACTTCCTCAAGCCGCTTGGGATCAAACGTTAAATTGTCCCGGTAGCCGCGGAATTCCCCGGCAATATCCTCGGTCTCATAGTACATATCCTCAAGCCGTTTCTGTATCTTTCCCAGGCCCGAGTCGATCCCCGCGGCGTTGTCCAGCGCCCCCCTTGCGCGCCGGGCAAGGCCCAGCACCGAGTACTCGCCGTCAAACAAGGAGTCGGCGGCGGTATTTACAAAACCGGCGAGTTTCTCAAAATCCGAAAGCCGCTGCGCCTCGTTTTCCAGCTCGCGGATTTCCCCGGCCCGCGGGGCGGCCTTAAAAATCTCCTCCACCGCGTAATTGAGGAGTTCCAGCCGCTCTTCACGGTCCCGCTCGGAACTGAGCGAGGCTTCCAGCGTTTTACGCTTTTCGGTAAGTTCGGTGAACACCGCGTTATACGCAACGGCCTCTTCCTCAAGGCCGGCGAAACGGTCAAGGTAGCGGCGGTGGCTTTCCTTGCGGAGCAGCGACTCGTGGTTGTGCTGGCCGTGAAGATCGAAAAGCAGGCCCATAAAACCGCTCAGGTCCGACCGCGTTACCGGCGCGTTCTGAATATAGATCGAACCCCGGCCCCCGGCCTTGATGTTCCGGCGGATAATAACCGTGTCTTCATCACTTTCAATATCCCGGCTTTGCAGCCATTCGGCGACTTCGCGGTTGTTTTTTTGTACGGACACCACCGCGGAAACGCTGGCCTCTTCCGCGCCGGTGCGGATCACGTCGGGTTCGGCCTTGCCGCCCATGAGAAAACTCAAAGAACCCACGATGATTGATTTTCCCGCGCCGGTTTCGCCGGTAAGGACATTAAAGCCGCTGCGGAAAGAAAGCGAGATTGAATCGATAAGGGCGTAATTCCTGATGGACAGTTCCTCAAGCATGGCCGCCTCCGTCACCGGCGCCGCTTCCCGACCAGCCCAGCTTGCCGCGGAGCGCCGAATAATAAGAACGCCGGTCCGATGAAACCAGCAGAACATGCCGGGACGCCTGCTGCACGATGATCCGGTCCTCCGGCTCCAGGTCGAAAGTGTCCTGCCCGTCCACGGTAAGCAGCACGCCGCTGCGCTGCTTAGCGGCGACGGTGATGATCAGCGCGGGACTTGCGGGCAGCACCAGCGGCCGGTTGGAAAGGGTAAAGGGACAGATCGGGCTTATGATCAGGGCCTCCATTTCGGGGTCCAGGATAGGGCCTCCGGCGGCCATGGAATAGGCGGTAGAACCTGTGGGCGTGGCGATGATAAGGCCGTCAGAACGGTAAAAACCCAGCTCGGTATAGCCGCCGGGCACAATCTCGGAATGTACTTCCAGTTTGATAAGTTTGGCAATTCCCGAAGCGGAAATAACCGCGTCGTTAAGAAATGTATTTTTCACGACTGCCGCGCCGCGCCGCTCCACCGTAAGATCGAGCATGCAGCGCCGGGAAAGACAGGCCGTCCCGCCCAGCCACTGCTCAAAAACTGCCGGCCATTCGTCAGGCCGCACACCGGCAATAAAACCCAGCGTGCCCAGGTTCACCGGCAGAATGGGCGTCCCCGAAGCGGCCAGTCTGCGGGCTGTATAGAGCACCGTACCGTCACCGCCCAGACTGAAAGCGATATCCCACTCCCCCTGCGGGGAGCGCTCCGGCCTGCCCTCAAAAGAAAAAACCGTTACCGAAACGCCGCGGCTTTCCAGTTCCCGCCGTATCTCTTCCGCCACGGGGCCGGAATTTTTTTTGTGGAGATTGACGAATAACACCGCCCGCTTAAGCGGGGCGCGTATTTCGGCCATGCCGGATCCTCGCCCTTAGGGAAGGGTCATAATGAGTTTTGATACCCGTTCCACTTCCTGGGAACGGAGCCTGGGGTACAGGGGAAAAAGCACGGTCCGCAGCGAAAGGGAATAGGCCGCGGGACAGCGCCGCGAATCGCATTTTCCTGTTCCGGCGGGAGTGCGCTCAAAGGCGCTCTCAACGGCAATTTCTTTTTTTCGCGCATAGGCCGCCACGTCTTTAAGGCCGGTCTCAAGCGCCAGGGGAAAGGCGTAATTGTTGTAGTCCCCTCCTTCCGGGGAGATAAAACGCTTGTGTTTGGTGTGAAGGCTCGACTGGGCGTAAATTTCGGCGATTTCTTTGCGCCGTTCCATGTTACGCGCCGTTTCCTTGAACTGGACCGCGGCCATTGCGGCGTTAATATCAGGCAGGCAGTACTCGCCGGGAATATCCGCATAATTCCGCAGCACAGAGCCGTCCCGGCGGTTCGCGGCAAAGAGCAGCGCGCCGCCGCCTGCGGTGAGCATATCCCGCTCTTCAAGGCCCAGGATCGTGAAAACGCCATGGACCCGGTCTTTTACCGGGGCGCTTCCTTCTTTTTGTTCGGTTTGCCCAACCCCTTTCCTGCCTTCGGTCCCGGTAAAAAATGTCCCGTAACTTTGGGAAATATCCTCAATGATCGGCAGGCCCAGTTCAGCTATGGAGGCGGTGTCCGGCACAAAGCCCAGCGTGTGGTGCAGCAGAATACAGCGCGCCTGGACATCGCCTTTTTCCGCAAGGGCTTTTTCAACGGCCCCGCTGTCTACGCAGGGAAACGACAGGGAAACATCGCAGTAAAGCGGCGTTAGGCGCAAATCCTCAATAACATGGGAATAATAAGACGGAGACAGGGCCGAAAGGAGTACGCCCTCCCCATCCGCAAGGTTCAGGGCCTTGAGCGCCAGACTCAGGGCGATGGCCGGACTGCGCGGGGCAAGGGCGTAATCAAAATGGAGGTACTCTTTCGCGGTTTGAATCAAAAGACGGGACCGTTCTCCCGGCCCGATTTTATCCTCTACCATTGCCGTCAGAACCGCATCCATCTCCTTCCGCCTGATGGTCGGAGAATAGACTTCAATTTTCATGTATTACCTGTTGTAACAATTGCCTACCTTCGAAGCTCGGCAATTTTTTGCAGTTCTTTGGGATTAAAGAGATCCCGAATGTCGAGAATAATCAGATAGCCCTGTTCCTGACGGACCACCCCCTGAATATACTCCGCGCCGATCCCCGAAAGCATCTGGGGCGGCGGCTGGATCTGTTCCCGCTCTATTGTAACCACACGGGAGATCCGATCGATAATAATCCCCAGCTTCATTCCGTCAATATCAAGAATGATAAAACCGGAGAGTAATTCGTCTTCCTCGGAAGTGAACAGTTTTTTGAGATGGAAGCGTTTGTGCAGATTGATAATCGGTATTATCTCGCTTCTCAGGTTGAAAATGCCCTCCACATAGGCGGGGGCATTGGGAATTGCCCGAATTCCCTGAACCCTGACAATTTCCTTTACATCCATGATGTCAATACCGTACAGCTCCTGTCCGAGCTGAAAAGTGACCAGTTGATTAGAATCAGCCATAAGATCTCCCCCTGAACGCCGTTAACGCGTATACATTCTTCGAGTATATCATTCACAGGGGTTTATTTCAAGTTACTCCCGTACCCATATCTGTCTGATACCCATCGCGCCAAGCCTGACCGCCGCCGCGTATACGTCCGCTGCGGGAATACCCGTTACCAGTACGCGGTAAATAGACCCGATCTGTTCCTGAACCACGTTAAAACCCGCCGCCTTCAATGTCTGATAACACCGCGCCGAGCTTTCAATCGAAGAATAAGCCCCCACTTGCAGACGGTATACTTTCCTGCTGTTCCGGTCCGGCAAACCGGGGATAATCTGCAATTCGCCCGGCGAGACCGGCGGCGGGTTTGCCCGCGTTACCGGCGGCTGCGTATACTGGCGAGGTTGGTACACCGGCGCCGCTTGCGTTACGGGCGGAGTGGCCAGATAGATCGGCGCCGCTTGCGTTACGGGCGGGGTAGCCAGATAGATCGGCGCCGGTACGACCGTCTGCACGAGGGGCGCGGCCTGGGCCGCCGGAGCCGGCGCGTCCGCCGTTTCCCGAATATCCCTCGCCTCACGCGCTTCCCGCGTCTCGCGGGCCTCCCTTGTGTCACGCGCCTCCCGCGTGTCTCTCGCCTCGCGGGCCTCTCTCGCTTCGCGGGCTTCCCGCGCCTCGCGGGCCTCCCTGGATTCACGGGCCTCACGCACCTCGCGGTTTTCGCGGGCCTCCCTGGATTCCCTGCTCTCGCGGGATTCCCTTGCCTCGCGGGATTCGCGGGCGTCCATGGACATCGTTGTCAGCCAGGCCAGAAACTCGGTGTCAGAACCATCCCTCGCGTATTCGCGCTCCCGAACCGTCTCCTTTTCTTCGGCTTTGGGCAAATAATTGTGTACGGTAACGGTAAAAGCCTGCGGCTGCCCGGCTCCGTCGCCCTTGCCGCCACCGTCATCCGCGCCTGCTCCCCCATCGCCCGCGGGAGCCGCTTCGGCCACTTCCGCGGGCGGCTCCTCATAAGGCAGATCGGCAACTGGTTCCGGCTCAGGCTCAGGCTCAGGAGCGGCGGCGGCCACCACCGGACGCGGGCGCGTAGGAGTGGGCACCGAAATGATAACCGTCTCGCCGGCGTTCATTTCCAGCGCCGCCAGCGCCCCGGCGGAAAGATCGACAATCCTGCTTGACGAAGCGGGAATACGGCCGGTTACGGTTACGTCTATCTTCTTTCCGGTAGCCACGTTCGTAACCTGCGCTTTGGAACCGATGGGAAGACTGGGATGGGCAATACTTAAACCGTCAGACTTCATCTCCTGACTGGCATTTCCACGCTGGCTGAAGCCCCCCAGCGAGGCCTGGGCCATACACAGAGTATTTAGCAGCAATCCGCCTACAAAGACCAGAATAACCCGTTTCATCCGCACTCCTCTCCCCCCGGTGATTTCCTCCATGAAACCGCTTATAGAAGCAATAACATTACTCCCTTAAATAATTCAAGACACGCGAAACCTCTCCTTCATTATAGTATATCCCGAAAGAAATCGCAATGCGCCAATTATGGAATCCTCACTACTATTGATAAATCGAGGCTGTTCCAAAACTTCAGTTTTGGAACAGAAACCTTTAAAAAACGCAGTTTTGCAAGGCTTTAGCCTGAAAAACTGCAAGAGCCTGGTCCAAAACCGTGCCCCCGGC
>JAISYA010000037.1 GCA_031270205.1 Treponema sp. | reverse complement strand
GACACGCACCGGCGGGTAGCATTACCCCAAATGGAAGGGGCAGACCGAAGGATATGTTTCTTTTCTTCACCTCCTTTCATATCTTAGTCAGCTATTCAAGCGACCTCGTGTCGCACCATCGCTCATTGTTCTTTGCTCACTGCTCTTCGCTCGCTCTTCATTCATCACTCTTCGCTCTTCATTCTTCATTCTCTGCTCACTACTCGTTGCTCATCGCTCATCGCTCGCTCTTCATTCTTCCTTTGCTCCCTACTCATTGCTCATTGCTCTTTGGTTACAAACCGGTCTATTTTGGCGAGCAGTTCATCAAAAGTGTCCACGCAGGGAATGTCCGCGTAATCTGTTCTGATTGCGGGAGGGGCGCGGAACAGACAGCCGTCGTCGGCCGCCCGAATCATCGCAAGGTCATTGAAAGAATCCCCCGCGGCGAAAATTTCCATGTTGAGTGATTTTAGGGCGCGTACCGCTTCCCGCTTGCCGTTTTGCTGGCGCAGCCGGTAGCCCGTAACAGCTCCGTCAGGTCCGGTTACCAGGGTGTTGCATAACAGGGTGGGATAAGAGAGCTTTGCCATCAGCGGTTTGGCGAACTGCTCAAATGTATCCGAAAGGATTAGCAACTGGGTCCGTTCCCTCACGGACCGGGTAAACTCAAGCGCCCCCGGCAGCGGCTCCATGCCGGAGATGACCCGCTGAATATCCGCCAGTTTAAGTTTGTTTTTTCCCAGCAGATCCAGGCGAAAGCGCATCAGCTTGTCATAATCAGGCTCATCCCTTGTAGTCCGACGCAGTTCGGGAATTCCCGTCGCCTCGGAAAAAGCGATCCATATTTCGGGCACCAGCACGCCCTCAAGATCAAGACATACCATACGCATGGGATATGCTATCACAGGGAAAGCGTAAAAACAAGTAACGCGGACCGCTCCGGCCGCAAGCGCATTTACGCGCATATATAGTGGTAACGCGGATGCCCTGGGCTGCATAATTGGCGGCAATTCGTCAATTATGGTATACATAAGCATGCGGCAGCTTGCAATTCTTAACCCTTTTGACGCGCCGGTATACCATGAGGAAACCGTGAGCAGTACGATGGATGTTTCCCGCGGGCTCGCGGCGGAAGGAGCGCCTCACGGCACAGTCATTGCCGCCGATTTTCAGGAAGCGGGACGGGGGAGGCGGGAACGGCCCTGGAACATGGAGCGGGGAAACATCCCCTTTACCGTTTTGCTGCGTTACGGAAACATCGAGGCCATTCCCCCGGCGCTGACCCTGCGTACGGGGCTTGCCGTGGCTCTCGCCATTGAAGAATTGGTTCCCGGCCTGGCCGGCGCGGTAACGGTTAAATGGCCTAACGATATTATGATCCGCGCCGCCCTTGACACCGGGGCAAAAAAGGCCGCGGGCATTCTTGCCGAGGCCGCAGGCGGAACCGTACACATCGGCATCGGGATCAACGTGGCCCAGCGCGAGTTTCCCCTTTCCCTGCGGGACAAGGCGACCAGCATCAGCCTTGCCGCGGGCAGGCGGATAGCCCCTGAAGCGCGTTTTACGCTGCTCGAAACAGTTCTCTCCCGCCTGTACCGGGAACTGGAAGCGCCGGACGAAAAAGCCGGGGGGGCGGACTGGCGGGGCCGCCTGGAGGAGCGGCTGTACAAAAAAGGCGAGCAGGTTTGTTTTATTGAGGGAGCAGCCGGCTCGGACCGTATCGTGGAAGGCCGCCTGGCCGGCATCGGGTCCGGCGGCGAATTGCTGATTACGCCGCAGGGCGAAACCCGGGCGCGGCCTTTCGTTACCGGGGAACTGCGGGTGTACTGATTTCCCTCTGCCGCGCCTTCAGCCGGCGGCGCCGGCAATTTCACAACCGGGGCGTTGGTTTTTTATAGTATTGAGCCTGTTTCAAAAAACCGCGGTTTTGGGAAAGCCCCGATTGAAAAAATTATTCAAAGCATATAAGCTATAGTATATTCTAAACTCAAGGAGATACTATGAACAGGAAATTGAGAATTGCCCAGTACGGCTGCGGCAAAATGTCGGTTTATACCATGCGCTATGTGTATGAAAAAGGCGCCGAGATAGTTCAGGCTTTTGACGTGCGGCCCGAAGTGATCGGAAAGGACATCGGCGACATCATTGGCGGCGGGAAAAAGGGCGTCATTGTCCAGGATGCCAAAAACGCCGAGGCGGTCTTTACCAAAGACAAGCCCGACGCCTGTATTGTTACCACGATGAGTTTGATGCAGGACCTGAAAATCCCCTTTCTAACCTGCGCGAAAACCGGGGTAAACGCCGTTTCCACCTGCGAAGAGGCCTTTTACCCGCAGAATTCATCACCCGTCCTTTTTAAGGAAATCGACGAACTAGCACAGAAAAACAACTGTACGATATGCGGCTCCGGGTTCCAGGACGTTTTCTGGGGGAACCTTATCACGGTACTTTCCGGCGCGACCCAGACGATCAGGAAGATCAAGGGAAAATCCAGCTACAATGTCGAGGATTACGGCATAGCCCTGGCAAAGGCCCACGGCGCGGGGCTTGATCTTGCCGCTTTTGACAGGGAAGTGGCCGCTGTGGACAAGGTAAGCGACGCGGAACGGCAGAAAAGCATAGAAGCCGGAAGCTATCTTCCCTCCTATATGTGGAATGTCAACGGCTGGCTGTGCGACAAGCTGGGCCTTACCATAACCAGGCAGACCCAGAAGACCGTTCCCCAGACCTACGGGAAGGACCTGCAAAGTTCCACCCTGGGAATGACGGTTCCCGCGGGCCATGCCACAGGGATGTCGGCGGTGGTTACCACCGAGACCCAGGAGGGGATTGTGATCGAGTCGGAGTGCATCGGCAAGGTGTACGGCCCCGACGAATTTGACCAAAACGACTGGACCCTTGTCGGGGAACCGGAAACCGAGGTTATTATCAACCGGCCCGCGACGGTAGAGCTTACCTGCGCCACCGTGGTGGGGAGAATACCCGATATTATCAACGCCCCGGCCGGCTATGTGACCACCGACAAAATGCCCTCACCCCAGTACCGGCTTAAACCCCTCAACGAGTATGTAAAATAGGCATCAATTGTCCGCCTCAGGTAATTCGTCTGAGGCGGGCGAAATCCGGCTCAAAATTAGGCAATTTCACGGCGGTCTCTGCGATTGCGGTACTGGTGGCAGCGGCCGTCTTGCCGGGTTGTGCGGGAGACCCCGCCCCGGTTATGTCCGTCCAGGCAAAAGCCATCGCTCCAGTTGTGTCCGCTGAGGCGGATACCCCTCCGGCAGACGGGCTTTCCCTTGAGGAGGCGATAGAAGAGTCCGCCGCCGACATTGCGTCCAAACTTCCTGAAGGAACGCGGGTTGCCATTGCCGCCTTTGAATCACCCCACGGGAACCTTTCGGGTTATATCATGGACGAACTAAAGGGGGCGCTGGTGGACGGCAGTCTGGAAGTGGCGGATCGGAACAACCTGGAGTATGTATACAGGGAACTCAACTTCCAAATGTCCGGGGATGTGGACGATAAGAGCGCCCAGGCTATCGGCCGCTTCCAGGGGGCAAGGTACGTAATCACCGGGCAGTTGTTGAATACCGGCGGCGGATACCGCTATCGTCTCAACGGCATCAATGTAGAGACAGCGATCCAGGAAAGTTCCACCCGGCTTAACGTACGGAATGATCGTGCTTTTAAGGACCTGCTTGCCGCGCTTCAGACCCAGGTACTGGTTACCCGGACCGCGGACTATGGGACCGGCGAAAAAGCCCCGCCCAGGACCTCCAGAACCTTCCTTGACCAGGGCATTACCTCAGCCAGTCGTGGAGACTATGACCTTGCCATCGCGGACTATACCCGGACAATCAATCTTAACCCGAACGATTCCTATGCATATAACTATCACGGCTATGCCTATCTAATGAAAGACGATGAAAGCCGCGCGCGGGCAGACTTTTTGAAGGCATTACAGATTGACCCGAATAACGCGGCGGCGCGGAAGAATCTTAATTGGCTGTAACAAGAGACCACTCCCGCAGGGCGGGAAAAGATTTTTAAGTGGCGAAAACCACAAAGGAGTTTTTATGAAAAACAAATTTTCTGTATTGGGAATGGCGGTGCTGGCAATCGGCATGGCGCTCTGCGGCTGTTCATCACTGTCAAATCTGCTTCCCGGGGGGATTACGGTGAAAAAAGAAAATGCGCAATCGCCCCTGGCTGCCGCTGATGATTCAACGTGGGCTCAGGTAGATGTGTATGTAGCGGGCTATGAACGGACTGACGGCGTCCCAATAGCCTGTTACTGGAAGAACGGCGAAAAGACCCCGCTTACCAGTGGGAACAGCGATGTCCACGTCAGCGTCATCGCCCTGGCCGGATCGTTGTGATGCAAAGGTAACAGACGCCATACGCTCCCGCTATCCGTAGTGGGGGCGCATTGGTAATGGGGCATCGTCCTTTTCACCATTTTTGAGGTTCCTGCCTACCCATTTGACTAACATGCACACTATATCTTGCGGTTTACGAGTTCATCATAAGTAATTGTTTCTGTATGCATTGCGGACTCTAAAAGCCGATAGAATAACAGTCCTCTT
>JAISYA010000216.1 GCA_031270205.1 Treponema sp. | reverse complement strand
GCTGAAAACGGCGCGGCGGAAGGCTGTACAATCAAAACGCCCGATGACGCGGGCCTGGCGTTTGATCCCGATGAAACCGGCGGCGCTTTTTTTGAAAACGCCCTGCTCAAGGCGCGGGAACTGTACCGGCTCCTGGCGGAGCGCCGCCCCGCGCCATACCGCCCCGGAGACCCGATAATCGCCGACGACTCGGGCCTCTGCGTGGACACGCTTGACGGCAGGCCGGGGATCTTTTCGGCCCGCTACGGCAATATCGCGGGCGGGAAAAAACTTGAGGCGGCGGAGCGTAACGCCCGGCTGCTTGCGGAACTGGACGGCAATCCCCGGCGGAGCGGGCGCTTTGTGTGCGCCATGGTCTTGCTGTTCAGCCCGGAGCGTTTTTATCTGGCGCAGGAAACCCTTGAGGGGGAAATCGTCAAAAGCCCCGCTCATGCCGCGGGAACGGGCGGTTTCGGCTATGACCCGATTTTTTTTATTCCCGCGCTGGGCCGCACCGCGGCGGAACTTTCTGGGGAAGAGAAAAACCGCGTCAGCCACCGGGGCAAGGCGGGAAAAATTATCGCGCGTATGCTGCGCGGGACAGAATTATAACGCGAAGGGAGAAGCAAACCGCCGGGAGCAATCTTGTCAAAACGCAACATTACATCGGAACTCAACGGGCCGCAGCTTGAGGCGGTGAACACTATCGAGGGGCCGCTATTGATCATAGCCGGAGCGGGTTCAGGCAAAACGCGGGTTATCACCTGCCGCATCGCCCGCATGCTGGAAAAGGGAATCCCCCAGCACGCGATTCTCGCCCTCACCTTTACGAACAAGGCGGCTCGGGAGATGGAAACCCGTGTCAAAAAACTTACCGGAAGAAAACTGCAAAGCCTCACGGTGAGTACCTTTCATGCCTTCGGCCTGCAAATCATCAGGGACGAGGCGGAACTTCTGGGCTACCGCAAAAATTTTTCGGTCTATGACGAAACCGACCGGATTTCCCTTATTAAGGAAAGTCTCAGGGAGTGTCACATGGCTTCCGCCAAGGTTGACCTCTACGCCCTGGGCCGGCTTTTTTCCAATATTAAAACCGGCCTTGCCGCCTGGAACGGGAGCGGCGGGAAAAGCGGAAAGGCTGCGGCAAAGCCTGTCGTAAGCGCCGACTTGAAGCCGGTGTACGAAGAATACCAGCACGGCCTCAAGGTATACAACGCCGTTGATTTTGACGATCTGCTTACGATTCCGCTGGAATTGTTTGAAACCAATCCGGAGATTCTGGGAAAATACCATCACCGTTACCGCTACATCATGGTGGACGAGTTTCAGGATACGAGCCTTATCCAGTACAAGCTGCTGCGGCTCCTCGCCGGCGCCGGGGACGCGGCGGCAGGGCGGGAGCAGGGGCGGACAGCCAACGTGTGCGTGGTAGGGGATGATGATCAATCTATCTACTCGTGGCGGGGGGCCAATTACGAAAATCTCCTCATGTTTGAAAAAGATTTTTCCGGCGTAAAAGAAATCAAACTGGAACAGAACTACCGTTCCACATCGACGATTCTTGAAGCGGCCAACGGCGTAATTTCGCATAATACCAGCCGCAAGGAAAAAACCCTCTGGTCGGGCACGGAGGGCGGAAAACCCATCGAGCTGTTCTATCCTGAAAACGAAAGCGCCGAGGCCGATTTTATCGCCTCCCAAATCCGCCATCTGATGATAATGGAAAGTTTCAAGTACCGCGACTTCGGCGTGTTAACCAGAACCAACTCGCTGGCGAGGAACATTGAGGAATCCTTTCTCTCCGAAAACATCCCCTACCGGGTATCCGGAGGGACGAGTTTTTTCCAGCGCAAGGAGATCAAAGACATCATCTCCTACCTTAAACTGATCGCTAACCCCGACGACGACGTAAGCCTCCTGCGGATAATCAACACCCCCCGCCGGGGTATCGGGAAAACCACGATTGCCGCGTTAAGCGATCTGGCCCGGAAAAACCACAGCGGTATCTGGGACGCCGTTTCCCGTTTGAACCAGGCCCGCTCCGGCGGCCAGCAGGGGCTTTTTCAGGACACAAAAGCGCTGACTGAACTGGAAGAGTTTATGGCCCTCATCGAAACGCAGCGTACGGAAATGCTTGAACGGAAATCCCAGCCGGGCCGCCCCTGGGCGCTTTCCCAAAAAGTGCGCTCCCTTGTTGACCGTATCGACTACTGGTCCTATCTGGTGGTGGAACACGGCACGGAAGAAAAAATAGCCCGCTGGAAATTCGGCAACATCGAATATTTTATCAAGATGATCGAAAACTGGGAGCGGGACCCGGACAACTTCGATTCGGGCCTTTATCCCTGGCTCAACCGGATCAGCCTTATCACCAGGGACGACGGCGAAGAAGACGGCGGGGACAAGGTAAACCTTATGACGATCCATGCCTCCAAAGGCCTTGAGTTTCCGGCGGTTTTTATCGCCGGGGCGGAACAGGGCCTTATCCCCCATGAGCGGAGTATCGGCGATGCCGAAAACGGTGAGGAAGGCGGCAGCCTTGAGGAAGAGCGGCGGCTTTTTTACGTGGCCATCACCAGGGCCAGGGAAAAACTCTACATCACCAGTTGTCAAAAACGCCGCCGGCTCCAGAACACCGCGGACTGCGCCCCCTCGCCCTTTCTCGGCGAAATCCCCGAACACCTCATTGAGTACCACGAGCCGGAAACAACGGTGGATGATGAAGCGCTGGCCGAGGATTTTTTCGCCCGCATCAGGGCACAGTTTCATTGAGCTCGCGATTCATAAAATTGTTTCATTTTACCGTCAATGGGAGCTTGCGGAAGGGGAGCGGTATGAGATCATTGAAGGCGCGGCCTATGCCATGTATCAATTTTCCAGTTGACAGGCGCGGAAAAAATATTTATTCTTGATATATGCCAATGAGTCAATCCCTTGAGGATTATCTGGAAATGGTGAGTTTTCTCTCCGACGAGGGGGAGGTGCGGGTAACGGACATCGCTTCCCGGCTGGGGGTTTCAAAGCCTTCGGTGCTGACCGCCCTCAAAAACCTGGAAGAACAGGGGCTGCTTGAACACGAGCGCTACCGCCGGGTCAATATGACCAAGGAGGGCATCCGCCAGGCGACAGATATCCGTGAGCGGCACAGTACCCTCACTATGTTTTTGCAGGACGTTGTCGGGGTGAGCGGCGAAACCGCGGAAAAAGACGCCTGCAAGATGGAACATCTGCTCTCCGAAGAGACGCTCAAAAAAATAAAAATACTGGTAAAACAAAAAAAGAAAAATTAGCGCCTTGTTTTTTGTTTACACTGAATGAACGCAGCTTTTGAATCCTATTATGCCGCGCTTTACGGGAATCGCTGGGAGGGCCTGCGGAAAAGCCTGCTGGCGGATCGTCCGGCTTGCGCTTTTTCCGAAGGCCTGTGCCGGCCCTATTTTCTGGACTACGCCTCGGTGCTGGCGGCGCGCTGCCTGCGGCTTTCGGCTCCGGATGGGCAGGCGTTTACGGTACTCGATGCCTGCGCCGCTCCCGGCGGAAAGTCCCTGGTTATCGCCCCGGCGCTGCCGGCGGAGGCCCGGCTTCTTGCCAATGAATTTTCGGCGGACAGGCGGCGCAGGCTTTCCGAAGTGCTGGACAAACACCTGCCCCCCGAAAAACGAGAGCGGGTACGGGTTTCCGGTTTTGACGCCGCAGCCCAGGGCAGTCGGAAAAGCGAACACGGCCGCTTTGCGGCGATTCTGCTGGACGCGCCCTGTTCCGGCGAGGCCCATGTACTCAAAGACGAACACGCACTTTCGGCCTGGACGGCGGCCCGCCCCCGTTTCTTGGCCCGGCGGCAGTGGGCGCTCCTCTCCTCGGCTTTTCTGCTGCTCAAAGCCGGCGGCTCCCTGGTCTACGCCACCTGCGCCCTCAGTACCGAAGAAAACGACGGCGTGGTACGGCGATTGTTTGAAAAATACGGTGATCTGGTCGTCCTTGACGCGCCGGAATTCAGCGAAGGGGAAAAGACCCTTTTCGGCAGAATCATCCTCCCCGATAATTCCGGTGGAATCGGCCCCATGTACGTAGCGAGATTCAGAAAAGCGCCTGAGAACCAGCAGTTTGTTGCGCTTCGCGCATTATAATCCCAAGAATCGCCTTCGGGCGATTATTTACCCTGCAAACTGCCAGGCTGCTTTAGCAGCAAGCGGCCCCTTAATTGAGGATTTTTTAGCGTTTTTCCTGAAAAATTGTAAAAAATCCACAGACGCAACAGGCTGCTAGACTTTTTTGGTGATATAGTCGCTTCTCAGGCAGCGGGCGCAGACTTTCACCGTAAGGGTAGTCCCCCCGATCTCGGTCTTTACTTTCACCAGATTTGGCTTCCAGGTCCGGCGGGTCCGGTTTTTGGCGTGACTTACCTTGTTGCCGGTAATCGTATGTTTTCCGCAAATATCACAGGTCCGCGACATATTATCCTTCCTTCAAGCCCCCGTGGGCAAAAAATCAATGTAGTCCCAAAAATATAGCGGAAAAGGGAAAAAATGTAAAGCGCCCGTTTGCGGTTTGCCCCTGTATTTTTTTACAGTTCTTTTATATAATGAGGCTGTGAGTACTGAACTGTATAGCGTCAAATTGGACTCTTTTTTCAGAAGCTTTCTGGATATTGAGGGCTTTGCCGAAATCGATCATTCCCTGAACGGCATACAGGTTGATAACGACGGCTCTGAAATAGGCAAGATCGCCTTCGCGGTGGATGCGAATCTGGAAACTTTTGAGCGGGCTGCGGACGCTGGCGCGGGGATGCTCTTTGTACATCACGGGCTGTTTTGGGGATACCCGATGCGGCTCTCAGGCGGCCACAGGCGGCGGATCAAGTTTCTGCTGGACCACAATATCTGCCTGTACGCGGTACACCTGCCTCTGGACCAGCATCCTGAAGTGGGGAATAACGCCGTCCTGGCGAAACTGCTGGGCCTTGAAAACATCGAGCCGTTCGGCCGGCGCCACGCAAAAAAAATCGGGTACAGGGGGACATTCGAGAAAGCCCTGAGTATTGACGAGGCGGTGAAGAAAATCAGCTTTATGGGCAGGCTGCCTATCGGGGTGTACCCCTTCGGCAAAAAGGAAAACACAAGCTGCGCGGTCATTTCCGGAGCCGCGGCCTTTGAGGCCCGGCAGGCCATTGAGGAGGGCCTTGATCTGTACGTTACAGGCGAGGCCTCTCATCAGATATACCACGAATGTCTTGAGGGAAAGCTCAACATGATTGCGGGCGGGCATTATGCTACCGAGGTTTGGGGTGTCCGCGCGGTGATGCGGCGCTGCGCCGAAGAACTGCATATTGATACGGAATTTATAGATGTCCCCACCGGACTGTAATGAAACGGTACTGAAACGGAGTAATCAATGAAAATAGACAAAACGCGGGCCCTGCCCCTGATACTGACAGGTCTGGTTGTTTTGGCGGATCAGGGGGTCAAATCCTTTATCGTCAAAAACTGGCCCCGGAGCGGAACCCTGATCAAAGATGTGTTCGGCAACGAATTGCTGCAAATCTGGCACGTGCGGAACAAGGCCATTGCCTTCAGCCTGGGCAGTGGTATTCCCGACGGCTTAAAACCGGCGCTCTTTGTGGTACTGCCCCTCCTGGTGCTTGGGCTGCTGTTCTGGTATTACCTCGGATCGAATGAATTCACCCCCCTGCAGCGCTGGGCGGCGGCGGGAATATTCGGCGGGGGCCTTGGCAATATCATAGACCGGATATTCCGCCCCGACGGAGTGGTGGATTTTGTCAGCGTAAAATTCTACGGGCTATTCGGCTTTGAGCGCTGGCCTACTTTCAACATCGCCGATTCCTGCGTGGTGCTCTGCTGTATTCTGCTGTTTGTTACGATTTTGCTCAATTCCAAAAAAACCGGGGAACAGACGGAGAGGCGCCCAGATGAACAAAAAAGTTAACACGCTGCTATTTATACTGGGCGCTACCGTATTTAATATTCTCGTTACCGTGCTGGGTTTTGCGGGATTGATGCTGCTCTACATCAAATTCATTATACCCTTCCTGCCTGAGGAAGGCCGCGCCTGGGGCTTCCCGCTGATCTTCATCGGCGCCATTGTCCTTTCGTTTGTCGTCTACCGTTTCGTGCTCAAACTGCTGCTTAAAAAAGTGGACACGGGAAAATACTTCGATCCGATTTTCAGCGGCCGGCGAAGGTAGCCTCATTCACCCAGAGCCGAAAGGGGAATTGGCTTGGGACTGTCGTTCTGCCCCTCGACTTTGGCAAGTTCTTCCAAAAGTTCCCGCCCCCGGCGGGAGAGTTTTTCCGGTATCCGCACTATGAGCTTGATGTAGAGATTGCCCCGGCCGCCGCCTGAGGGGACTCCCTCGTCCCGGATGCGGAGCATTCTGCCGCTCTGAATGCCGGCGGGCACCTTCACTTTGATGGTTTTGCCGTCCAGGGTGGTTACGTGGATATCCGCGCCCAGGGCGGCCTGGCTTACCGAAACCGGCGCCGCGCAGTACAGGTCCAGGTCCTGCCGCTCAAAGTACTCGTGGGGTTTGATTCTGATGAACACGTAGAGGTCCCCCGCAGGTCCTCCGTTTGGCCCGGCGTCGCCCTGCCTTGGGATAACGACCCGTTTGCCGTTTTCAACTCCCGCGGGGATGGTAACCATGATTTTCTGCCGCTTCTTCTGGGCGCCTGAGCCGCCGCATTCCCGGCAGGGCCGCTCAATAATGTAGCCCTCGCCGCCGCAGGCGTGACAGGTGGAGGCCACCGAGAAAAAGCCCTGGCTGTGCCGTACCTGGCCGGATCCCTGGCAGGTGGGGCAGGTTTTTCTGCCCGAGCCGTTATCCGCGCCGGAACCTTTGCAGGCCGGGCAGGATTCGTTCCTTGAATACTGAATTTCAACTTTGGCGCCGAACACCGCGTCCTTAAAAGGAATCTCGATATCGTAGCGGAGGTTGGCCCCCTGCCGGACGCCTCCCTGAGCGCCGCCGCCCCGAAAGCCCCTGCCGCCGAAAAAGCTGCCGAATATGTCAGATATATTGGAAAAATCGCCGAAGATGTCCTCAAAGCCCCGGAACACCTGCGAGTAGTCCTGCTGGCCGCCGCCCATGCCTTCAACGCCGGCGAAGCCGAACTGATCGTAAGCGGCTTTTTTCTGGTCGTCGGCAAGCACTTCATAAGCCTCGGTAGCTTCCTTAAACCGCTCCTCGGCTTCCTTGTTGCCGGGGTTCTTGTCCGGGTGATACTGAATAGCGAGCTTCCGGTACGCCTTTTTTATGTCGTCTTTTGAGGCGTTTTTCTGTACTCCGAGAACTTCGTAATAGTCGCGTTTTGCCAAAATGTCACCCTTTAAGAGACCGCAAAGCAATTGTCAGGCAGGAGTCCCCCTCTGGGGCGCGCTACATTGCGCCCCCCTGCGGGGGACACACCCCGCAACCCCCCGGCCGAATAGTTACCTTTTTTCCCGTCCCTGCAATTATTTGTCGTCTACCACTTCGTAATCCGCGTCTTCGGCGCTTTTGGTGTTGCCGCCGCCGCCGCCCGCCTGACCCGCGCCGGGACCTTGCCCCTGGAAACCGGCGTCCGGATTCTGTCCTCCGGGCTGCTGTCCTTCGGCGGCCTGCTGTTTGTAGATCTCTTCGGCGATTTTGTAGGACACCTGCTTGAGCGCCTCGGTCTTGTCCTTTATCGCCTGAAGGTCGTCGCCTTCAAGGGCTTTGCGGAGATCCGCGGCTGCTTCCTCGGCCCTGGACTTATCCGCGGCGTTCACCTTGTCGCCCAGGTCTTTTATATTTTTCTCGGTGCTGTAGATCATCGTGTCCGCCTCGTTACGGAGCTCGGCTTTTTCACGCTCTTTCTTGTCTTCCTCGGCGTGCAGTTCCGCTTCCTTCACCATGCGCTCTATGTCCTGATCATTCAGGCCCGACGAACTTTCGATGCGGATCTTCTGTTCTTTGCCCGTCCCCAGATCTTTTGCCGACACATGGACAATGCCGTTGGCGTCAATATCGAACGTTACCTCTATTTGCGGAACGCCGCGCGGCGCCGGAGGAATGCCCACCAGGTCGAAGCGGCCGAGTACACGGTTCTGGTTTGCCATTTCCCGCTCGCCCTGCAGAACCTGGATGGAAACCGCAGTCTGCCCGTCGGCGGCCGTGGAGAAAATCTGGCTTTTGCGGGTGGGGATCGTCGTGTTACGCTGAATAAGCCGGGTCATTACGCCTCCCAGGGTTTCAATACCCAGCGAAAGGGGAGTAACGTCCAGGAGCAGCACGTCTTTGACATCGCCGCCCAAAATGCCGCCCTGAATAGCCGCGCCGATGGCGACAGCCTCATCGGGATTCACTCCCTTGTTCGGCTCTTTCCTAAATAGATCTTTCACGATCTGCTGTACGGCGGGGATGCGGGTGGAGCCGCCGACAAGGATAACCTCGTCGATCTGCTCGGCGCTAAGGCCCGCGTCGGACAGCGCTTTTTTGCACGGGTCTTTGGAACGCTGAAGCAGGTCTTCCACCATCTGCTCGAATTTCGCCCTGGTAAGCGATTTTTGCAGGTGCTTGGGCCCGCTCTGATCCGCCGTGATAAACGGCAGGTTGATCTCCGTGGTCTGCATGGAGGAAAGCTCTATTTTGGCCTTTTCCGAAGCCTCGCGCAGACGCTGCAGGGCCATCCTGTCCTGGCCGAGGTCTATGCCGGTATCCCTTTTGAATTCGGCGATGAGCCATTCGAGAATTTTAAGATCGAAATCGTCACCGCCCAGATGGGTGTCGCCGTTAGTGGACTTCACCTCAAAGACGCCCTCGCCCAGTTCCAGAATGGAAATGTCGAAAGTACCGCCGCCGAGATCGTAGACGGCGATGGTCTTTTCTTTTTTCTGATCTTTATTGAAGCCGAAGGCCAGGGACGCGGCGGTCGGCTCGTTGATGATCCGCTTTACCTCAAGGCCGGCGATTTTACCCGCGTCCTTGGTGGCCTGGCGCTGGGCGTCGTTGAAGTAAGCCGGTACAGTGATCACCGCCTCGGTTACGGTTTCGCCCAGGTAGTCCTCGGCGGTTTGTTTCATCTTTTGCAGCACAAAAGCGGAAATTTCCTGCGGCGAATATTTTTTGCCCTCAATGTCCACCCGCACATCGTCGCCCTGTTCCACCACGTGGTAGGGGACCCGTTTCATCTCGTTCCCCACCTCCGCGTAGCGGCGGCCCATAAAGCGCTTGATCGAATACACGGTATTTTCCGGATTCGTGATCATTTGGTTTTTGGCGGGCTGTCCCACAACGCGGTCGCCCTTGCTGGTAAACCCAACAATGGAGGGGGTGGTCCTCCCTCCCTCTGAATTCTGGATAACCGTCGGCTCGCCGCCTTCAAGAACGGCCACGCAAGAATTGGTGGTTCCCAGATCGATTCCAATTATTTTTCCCATTTTCAACTCCTTCTATTATATATACATCTTTACGGCCCTGAAAGCCGAATGCTTTATTCGAAAGTCTGGTTTAATACCCCAAGGCAAGCTGCGCTTGCCAGGCTTGCTACGGCTCAAATGCCGCAACGCTTACACAATTTTGGTGTTAAACCAGACGGTATAATAAATTTCCTCTCGAACGAGCCTCCGTTCCGGTACAACCCAACGACTATACCGCGGAGCTTGCCCCGCGGAGGTTCATTCCGCGCCACCTTCGCCCTCTTCGACCGCGGCCGGATTTTCCGGCATGATCACCTTCACTTTTGCCGCCCGAATCACCCGGTCTTTCAGGGTGTAACCCTTGAGGAAGTCCTCCCGCACGACAGGCTCCGCCACGTCGGGGGATTTTTCCATCATCAGGGCTTCGTGCCGGTTGGGATC
>JAISYA010000111.1 GCA_031270205.1 Treponema sp. | reverse complement strand
CGGGTTTTGGAAATCTTCTTCCCCTATGCGTACTATGAGGAGGAGTTATGAAAAAGGTGGTTCTGACGGCCCTGGCCGTCCTGGTGGTGAGCGGCGCCCTCTTTGCCGGGGGCGGCAAGCAGCAGTCCGGCGGTTTGACTATCAAACCAGGGGTCCTTACGGTGGGAATGGAAATCGGCTATCCCCCGATGGAGTATTTTGACACCGACGGTAAAACCCCTATCGGTTTTGACGTATCCATGGCCAAGGCTCTCGCGGCCAAAATGGGCCTGCAAGTCGAGTTTGTGGACACCGCCTGGGACGGGATATTCGCCGGCGTTGACACCGGCAAGTACGACTGCATCATATCATCGGTGACGATCAACCCGGCGCGGCTGGCCGCCCATAATTTTAGCAAGCCCTATGTATCGAACACCCTGGCAATGGTGCTGATGAAAGGCTCCAGTATCGCCGCGAAAACCCCCGCCGACTGCGCCGGTCTCGATGTCGCCTATCAGGAGGAAACCACTTCCGATACCTACATGACCGAACTCGCCGACAAGGGCCTGAAATTTAACGCCCGCGAATACGAAAAGGTAATGTACTGCTTTGACGAAATGCAACTGGGCCGGGTGAACGTGATTGTTACCGACCTCCTGGTCGCCTACGATTATGTCGCGCCGGCGGACAGCCCCTTTGAAATCGTGTGGCAGAGCAGCGAGGCCGAACAATTCGGCATCTGCATGAAAAAAGGGAACGATGCCCTTACCGCCGAAATCAACAAGGCGCTGGACGCGCTTTTTGCCGACGGTACCCTGCTGAAAATTTCCCAGGACATCTTTGGCATGGATCTGGTAACGGCAGCGCGGCAGTAAGTGACCAGGCTCCAGACAATCATAAACTGGATACCGCCCCTCCTTAACGGCGCCAGGGTTACCATATCCCTGACGATTCTCGCCGTTTCGGCGGGGCTGATATTGAGCCTCTTCATCGCGCTGGGGAAGATGTCGAAAAACATCGTCATCAACAAATTCTGCAGCGCGTATGTGTTTTTCTTCCGGGGTACGCCCCTGTTGATGCAGCTCTATTTTATCTATTACGCCCTGCCGATGGCTTCCCGAATCTTCCTTATCAACACCGGGCAGGCCGAGGTTGACCGCTTTATTTACGCCTTTATCGCGTACAGCCTTAATTCCGCGGCCTATTGCGCGGAGATTATCCGGGCGGCGATTCAGAGCATTGACAAGGGACAGTTCGAGGCCTCCCGCGCTTTGGGTCTGTCCTACGCCCAGACCATGCGGCTGGTGATCATCCCCCAGTCGATCAGGCGGCTCATCCCGCCGGTGGGCAATGAATTTATCATGATGCTCAAAGACGCCTCTCTGGTATCGATGATCGCGTTAGTCGATATTACCAAGGCGACACGGAACATCGAAGGTTCGACCCGTTCGGCCCTGGTGTATATTCCGGCGATGATCCTGTACCTTATCATCACCGCGGTTTTTACGTTCGTTTTCCACAAACTGGAAAGAAAGTATTCGGTGTACGAATGAGAGGCCGTCATGTCCATGATTAAAACCGCCGGTGTCTGCAAGACCTTTTACGGCTCAGGGGGCCGCCCCCTGGAAGTGCTGAAAGACGTGTCCCTTACCGTGGAACAAAAAGAAGTGGTCTGTATAATAGGCCCTTCGGGGGCGGGCAAATCGACATATCTGCGCGCCCTTAACCGCCTTGAAACCATTGACGAAGGCAAAATCTTTATAGAGGACAAGCTCCTTTTTGACTGCCGCCACGGGGTGAACAGCGTCAAAATGCACCATGACGAGCGGGCTAAAGCCCTGCTTGAGGTGGGGATGGTGTTCCAGCGTTTCAACCTGTTCCCCCACAAAACCGCCCTTGAAAACGTGATGCTTGCCCCCGTACACGTGCGCAAACTCTCCGTTGAGGAGGCGCGGGAACGCTCGCGGCAGATTCTTGAGCGGGTGGGGCTGGGCGATAAATTCGACGTATTTCCCGCCCAGCTTTCGGGAGGCCAGCAGCAGCGGGTCGCCATAGCCCGCGCCCTTGCCATGGAGCCGCGCATCATGCTTTTTGACGAGCCTACCAGCGCCCTTGACCCCGAGCTGGTGGGCGAAGTTCTGACCGTTATGAAGCAGCTTGCCGGCCAGGGCATGACGATGCTGGTGGTGACCCACGAGATAGGCTTCGCGCGGGAAGTGGCTGACCAGGTAGTGTTCATGTTCGAGGGGACGATCCTGGAGGCCGGCACGCCGGAAGTGATGTTTAACAGTCCCTCAAATGACCGCACCAGGCAGTTTTTGCAGAGCGTACTGTAGGATGAATTTCAAGCTTGCTTTCCCAAAACCAAAGTTTTGGGAGAGCTTCAATAAGGAAAAGGTTTAGGTCTACGATGGCAGGCGCGGATGCTATTATCGGTCAAAATGTCTCACTTGGTTATGGGGGAAACCCCATTGTCAGCGGCTTGAGTTTTACGTTGCGTCAGGGCGGGTATCTCTGTATTATCGGCGAGAACGGTTCCGGCAAAAGCACTTTGATTAAGGGTATATTGGGCCTGATGACTCCCTTGAGGGGAACGATTACCATCAGTCCCGCAATTAAAAAAACCGAAATTGGTTATCTTTCCCAGGAAGCGATTGCGAAAAAGGATTTTCCCGCCGGCGCGTGGGAAATAGTGGTATCCGGCAATCTGGGCAAAACGGGCCTGCGGCCCTTTTATTCCAAAGCGGAAAAACAAAGGGCGGAAGAAACCATGCGCCTGCTGGAAATAAGCGATCTGAAAGAACACTGTTTCAGGGAACTGTCCGGCGGCCAGCAGCGGCGGGTGCTACTGGCCCGTTCCCTCTGCGCCGCGGAGAAATTGCTGGTACTGGACGAACCGGCATCGGGGCTTGATCCCCTGATCACCTCAGAGCTTTACCGGCTCCTCAAAAACATACAGGCGGAAAAGGGAATGACTATTGTGATGGTTTCCCACGACATTGAGGCGGCCAAACAACACGCGAGCCAAATCATCAACCTGGGTAAACCTTTAATTAATATTGAAAACGGGAGGCAGTCAAATGATTGATGTCTTGAAAGAAATGTTCAGCTATACGTTTCTGGTAAGGGCCGTTCTGGTCGGCTCCATGGTTTCGGTCTGCGCGGCCCTGCTCGGGGTCAGCCTGGTACTGAAACGTTACTCGATGATCGGAGACGGGCTTTCCCACGTGGGCTTCGGCGCGCTTGCCCTTGCCACGGCGCTGAATGCCGCGCCCCTGACGGTAGCCATTCCGGTGGTAGTGGCCGCCGCTTTTCTGCTTCTGCGCGTAAGCGAGAACAGCAAAATAAAGGGCGACGCGGCCATTGCGCTGATTTCCACCGGTTCTCTGGCCGTCGGCGTGGTCATTATATCCCAGACAACGGGAATGAATACCGATGTGTGCAATTACCTCTTCGGCAGTATCCTCGCGATGAACAAAACCGATGTGTATTTAAGCGCCGGTTTGTCGGCGGCGGTACTGATTCTCTTTATTACATTCTATAATAAACTCTTTGCCATTACTTTTGATGAAACATTCGCGAAGGCTTCGGGCATACAGACCGGCCTTTACAATATGCTCATCGCCCTTTTAACCGCCCTTACCATTGTCCTGGGAATGCGCATGATGGGTGCGATGCTTATCTCAAGCCTGATCATCTTTCCGGCTTTAAGCGCAATGCGGATATTCAAAAAATTCAAAAGCGTTACTGTTTGTTCCGCGTTGATCTCGATAGGTTGTTTCTTTATCGGCGTCGTGCTTTCATATATATACGCCACTCCCACCGGGGCAAGCGTGGTGATAATCAACATAATCGTTTTTGTGTTATTCTGGCTGGCCGGCAATTTTCGCAGGCCGCTTCCGGCCCCGGTATGCGCTGTTTTCGCGTTATGCGTTTTTATGCTCTCAGGCTGCGGCAGCGGGAGAACCCTGGGCGTAAAAACCAACAACGCCGGTACGCTGTCGGTTAAGGCGCCGGAGAGCGTTCTGCAAAAAGAGCCGGAAAAAATCGCCGCTAATTCCGGCGGCGATATTATCGAAATAAAGGAAAAAATGTACATAGCCCAAACTAATGACGTATACCTGAACACCGAAGACTATTTGGGAAAGACAATCAAACTGGAGGGCCTTTTCAAAGAAGAATATTTTGGCGAAAGGGAAGACCCCTACTGCTTTGTGCTTCGTTACGGCCCCGGCTGTTGCGGCACGGACGGCAACGCGGGTTTTGAAGTGGCCTGGGAAAACGATCTTCCCTCCAAAGGCGAATACCCCAAAATGGACGATTGGGTTGAGGCGACCGGAACCCTAAAAACCTATGAGGAGGACGGTTATCCCTATTTGTACATTTCCCTGTCACAGCTCAAGGTTCTGGATGAGAGAGGAGCCGAATTCGTAACGCAGTGAGGCGCGCCGCGCAAAGCGCTCCCCCTATTGATTGTCTCTGAAGC
>JAISYA010000093.1 GCA_031270205.1 Treponema sp. | reverse complement strand
AACACAACCTGCGGGACTGGCGGCGCGCGCCGCAAGTAAAGCGCCGCAGAGCGCAAGTCCGCCAAAAAGTGACGCCCCCGGCGTTCACTAATCCGTTACGCAGGCGATTCCCCGTGCGTGTGGACGTCCGGCTGCCCTGCTCCTCCGGCTATTGTGGCAATCCGTCCAATGCATTATACTGAAAATATCTACAAATATTTGGGAGGAGTTTTCCGTGAGTAGTGGAATTACGATAAGCGAAGTCAATTTTGAATCCGAAGTGCTGAAATCACCCGTTCCGGTGCTGATCGATTTCTGGGCTTCCTGGTGCGGCCCGTGCAGAATGATCGCCCCCGTGCTCGATCAGCTTGCCGAAGAGTACACGGGGCGGATCAAATTCGGCAAGGTAAATGTCGATGAGGAAATCGAGCTTGCGGGGCGGCACGGGATTGTCTCAATCCCCACGCTGATCCTGTACAAAGACGGATCGGTGGCGGCGCGGAAAACCGGCGCCATCCCCAAGTACGAAATTGAAACCCTTTTCAAGGGCCTCATTTAAGAGCTTCATTTAGGAACATACCGTTTGATGCTGTTTTGTTTTCCCGGCGTCGCGTTGCTGGTGGCGCTTATATACCAGTCGGCGGCGGTATTGGCGTCCTCTTTGGTTTCATCCCGGCAGACGCTCCGGGTTGCGGTGGCCGCGCCGGCATTCACCGAATCCGCGGGACCGGCAATTTTTCCCTCCGCCGATTTCCACGCCCCCTGTTTGAACAAAAGATCCGCGGCTTCGGCAAAATATTCCTTGCCCCACCAGGGATCGGGGTTTTCGGAAAGCATCACCGCGTCAATCACCCGATCATCCTGATCCACTATGTAAATCGCGTCAGTTTTATGCAGCAGCTTGACCGCGCCCGGCACCCAAAAATCCCTGGCCCCGGCATCCGCTTCGGTACCGCCTGATTCGCCAAGGTTCTTTCCGTACTCATCCCGGCTTGTCTCTTCGATAGTGCGCAGGTGCAGGACCACATATTCCCCTTTCGTAACCTCTACCGAAGCAAATTCGTAGATCAGCGGGTTTTTGTAATTCCCGGCGGCATACACCCGCAGCGCCCCCAGATTTCCCGCCTCCAGTATTTTAAGTTCGATAAATTCCACCTTGGGTTTGGAATACTCGGTCCGCACTTCGTTGATCCGCAGCGCGGGAACACGGTTGTTCCGGGTACGGAGGGGGGCCAGCACGTTGATGGTATTCCCCTTCTCGTCTTCCGCCAAAAGATCGGCGGTAAACCGTTCTCCCGGAGCGGTATTTCCCCCAATGTTTACCTTAACGGTACTGCCGTTCTCCACCGAATCAACGGCAAGGCTGGGACTGAAACGCAGGGAAACCACTTTCACCGGCTGCGAAAACTGAAAATCAATTTCGGTCTCCGACGCCGCCTTACAGGCAAGAAACACCGGCGCTTCGGAACTGGTTCCCAGAATCTGGGCGGCCGCGCTTGCCGCCGCCTCCCCTGTGGAACAGGCGCATACCGTAAGGAACAGGGTACAGATCCCTGCAAAGGGAAAGCAAAAATACTTCATTTTCATCATATCCTCCGCCCTTATATATGGCGCGCAGATGGGAGGCGCTTTAGTGAATCGGGAAAAAAACAAAAAAATATGGCGATTGTTGTATTATACTTCGCTCTGGGGGCGGAACTTTTCCCTGAGCGCCTCCGCCACCGAAGGGGGGACCATGCCGGCGATGTTACCGTTAAAAGAGGCCAATTCCTTGATTGACGAGGAACGGAGCACGAAATATTCGGGGGCTGTGGTCATAAAAATAGTTTCTATCCGGGGATCCAAAGCCCTGTTCATCATGGAAAGCTCAAATTCGTAGGAAAAATCATCCACGCCGCGGACGCCCCGGACCAGCAGCTTGATGTCCTGTTTCTGCAAAAAGTCAACAATCAGGGTATCGCATACCGTGACCGACACGTTTTTATGATCCGCCGCAAGCCGGCGGATCATTGAAACCCGCTCCCCGGCGGAAAAAAGGTACTTTTTGCGGCGGTTTTCCGCCACCACCACTACCAGTTCGTCAAAAATGGCGGCGGCCCGCCGGATAATGTCAAGATGTCCCAAAGTCGGAGGATCAAAAGAACCGGGAAACGCTGCTTTCAACATACGCTAACCATAACGGGCGGCGGGGGACTGGTCAAGGGGACGAATTAAAAAAAGATATTTGAAGCTGTTCCAACTGCAGTTTTGAACAGCTCATTTGACAGACATCCAAAAATTCAATAAAATATACGGTATGGTGGGGACAAAGATTTTGGTGCTTTTACTCTTTTCGCTGATGCTCTTCTTTTCCTGCGTTTCGGCGTCGCAAAGCGAGGTCGTCTTGCCGGAAGCAATTCCTGTTTCCCCGCCCGCTCCGGTTATTGGGGCCTCCCCGGTCATACAGGAGCAGGAGCCGGTATTTGATCCTGTTACCATCAGCGAGGAGGTTTTTAATTCAACCAAGATTGACGTGCAGCGATTTATCGAGAATCTGAACCAGATAATCCGCAGCAGGAATTACGACGCCTGGAGGGTCGCCATTTCAGATGGATACTTCGATAAAATTTCGTCTCTTGAGTTTCTCGCGGCTGTTTCCGAACAGCCGGCCATGAAAACAAGGAACATAGTTCTCAAAAGCCCGCAGGACTATTTTAACAATGTGGTAGTCCCCTCGCGGGCCAACGACAGGGTTGACGATATTGAATTTGTCGGACAACATAGGGTAAAGGCGTATACGGTAACCCCCAACGGCAGCCGCCTGCGTCTGTATGATCTTGAAACTACTGAAAACACCTGGATAATAATTAACTAGGTATTAAAGGGGAGCAATTATGTTAACAGTCAAGCGTTTTTTCATCATGTGCGCAGCGGCCTTCATCGGGGCGGGCGCCGTGGCGGCACAGACTTCCAATCAGGAGATGTCGGTTGAGGAGTCCTACCTTCAGGAATCCATCGAATTGATGGTTATTCGGGAAACCAGCCGGGCGGACAGCAGGGACCAAAAACTGGTGGCCCTTGAATACATCAGCGAGGCTATTGAGCGCGGCAACAAGAGCGAGGATATCCACCAGGCTTTGGAGTATCTCTCAATGGAAGGGATAGTGAACAAGACAAGGGAGAACGGCCGGCTCGTAAATAATTTCCCCGATGTGCGGCGGCAGGCGGTCAGATACCTGGGCGAGATCGGAACAGCGGAAGCGAAAAACACCCTGCTCAAGATATGCCTTGCCGACAACGAACCCATGGTACTGCAAGAAGCGATAAAGTCCCTGGGCGCTATCGGTATGAACGATAATGATGAAACGGTCAGTACCATCACCTGGATTGTCAGCCGCTTTGACGTACTCTACCCCGACAACCTTCTGGCCCT
>JAISYA010000083.1 GCA_031270205.1 Treponema sp. | reverse complement strand
CGGAAAACGCGCTGCCGGTAGACGACCTGAACCTTACCTTTTATGTGCCCGCGCCTGAAACCGGCGGGATTCCGGCGCTCTCCCTGGCCGGGCCGCAGTATACCGGCGTGGTAAGCTGGTCCTCCGGCAGCGGCCCGCACAACGGCGTCTTCTGGCCCGGTACGGCGTATACGGCGACCGTAACAATGCAGGCGGCCAGCGGCCGGACCTTTAACGGCGTGGGGCAGAACGCCTTTAGACACTGGACGGCGGGCGCGGCCGTCTCCAACGAAGCGGACTCCGGCGTGGTACGCATCGTCTTCCCGGCGACCGGGCCGGGCGAGCCGGTATCTTCCATCGACCTTACCGCGTACATCCGCCGGCCGGTGATAACGGGCGAGCGGACCACCATTTTCCGCACCGCCGTGTGCTACGGGACCGTAGAATGGGAGGTAGACGGCGCTCCGATGCCGGACGGGTTTTTCAGGATGGACAAAGTGTATACGGCCAAGGTAACGCTGTTCCCCGTATTGGGCTATGTCTTTTCCCCCGTGCTTACGGTTATCCACACCAAGGCGGACACGGTAACAATGGGGGCAACGAATCCCGTCCAGGCCGCGGTTTCCATCGTCTTCCCCAAGACCGGGAAAATAGTACCTATAGCGTCCGGGGGCGAGGTCAGCATCGCCTGGACCGGGGTTCCCGGCTATTACTACGAAATACATACCTTCAGGGCGGCCGATACCGTACCCGCGGGCGGCCAGGCGGCGGGGGATAATCTGGTCTTTACCGGCGCGGAGCGTCCGTCCACCATCGAAGTGATGGTGGTGGCCGGCGGCGGCGGCGGCGGCGGCGGGGGGTCCGGTTGGACCGGCAGCGGCGGCGGCGGCGGGGGGGTTGTCTATCATCCCGCGTTCAAGGTGGGGGCGCTGGAGAACTGGACTACTCCCGGCACGATAACCGTAAAGGTCGGGGCCGGCGGCTCAGGCGGCGTCGGTTACGGTTCCAACGTAATAGGCGGGAACGGCGGCGATTCGGCGTTTGTCCGGCACTCCACCTACCAGATTAACGCCAAAGGCGGCGGCGGCGGCGGGGGAGGCGGAAAGGCGGGAGCGAACGGCGGTTCGGGAGGCGGAAGCCACAATAGCTTTAGCATTTTCACCCTTGCGCTTGCGGGGACCGTACCGGCGGAGAGCGGGGTGCTGAACCTCGGCAGCGGGGGCCACCCCTTTATCGGCGGCGGGGCCGGGGAAGACGGCGCTTCAGCCAATTGGGGTAGAGGTTTCCCGTCCTCGATCAGCGGGGAATCCCGGTCGTACGCTGCCGGCGGAATGGTAGCTTCTTCGGCCAGCAGCGGTACGGGAGACGGGGGCGGCGGCGGCGTCCCCAGCGGCATGAACGGCAGTAAGGGCGGCAGCGGCATCGTCATCGTCCGCTTCATCCATCCGGGGGACGGCTCTTAACGGAAAAATAACGATTAAACCGGCGGGAATGCAGATTACACAGCGGCCGCGCGGAAAAAAGACGCCGGGAAAACCGGCAGCGCTGCGCGCAGGGGAGGGAATGCGGCGCGCGGGGGAGGGAATGCGAACCGCAGGGGAGGGAATGAGACCGCACGGGGAGGAATGCGGCGCGCAAGGGAGGGAATGCAAATAAAACGGGAGGGAATGCGAACCGCAGGGGGGGGAATGAGACCGCAGGGGGGGGAATGCGGGTATAATGGGAGGGAGCGCGGGTAAGACGGGAAGGAATGCAGGTAAGACGGGAGGGAGCGTGAATATGACGGGAGGGAATGCGGATAAGACGGGAGGGAATGCAGGTAAGACGGGAGGGAATGCGGGTAAAACGGGAAGGAATGCGGGCAAGACGGGAGGGAGCGCAGTTTCCGGACCGCCGCTTGCATTAGCGGGTGAATGCGTGTATCCTGACAATGTGGGCGCTTTAATGACCATGCGGTTTTTTTACGATTACGAATGTCCCTACTGCAAAGCGGGCTACGAATACCTGACGGGCTTGATCGGCGGCTATCCCGCCGTTGATATCGAGTGGCGGCCCATAGAGGCCCACCCCCTGCCGGAGAATCACCATCCCCATACCTATCTGGCCTGCCAGAGTTATTACATCGCGCGGGAACTGGGGGCGGATATGGGCGCGTTCCACGCCGCCCTGTTTCAGGCAGTCGCCGTTGAACGGCAAAACGTGGAAGATCCCGGGACGCTCGCGGGGATTCTCACGGGTATCGTGGACCCCGGCAGGTTCCGCGCCATCCTGGAGAGCGGGAAATACGCCGCACAGGTGGATGAAAACAACGATCTGGCCTATGCGAAAAGCGGCGTCTGGTTCCTCCCGGCCTTCAGGATGAACGGGCAGAAACTTGACGCTGCAGGCGGCGCCGGAATCAGAAGCGCGGAGCTGCGCGACTTTTTGAACCGCGCGTACGCAAAGGAGTAAACGATGGGAAACGCGGATATCGGCCTTATCGGCCTTGCGGTAATGGGTGAAAACCTGGTGTTGAACATGGAAAGCAAGGGCTTTTCAGTGGCGGTGTACAACCGGACCGCCTCCAGGACGGACCGTTTTACGCGAGGGCGGGGCGCGGGCAAAAAAATCACCGGCTGTTACAGTCCCGAGGAGCTGGCCGCCGCTTTACGCCGGCCGCGTAAGGTTATGATTATGGTGAAGGCCGGGGAGGCCGTGGATGAAACCATTGAGCGGCTCCTGGCGGTTTTTGAGAAGGGCGACGTTATCATTGACGGCGGGAATTCCAACTATCAGGATACGATTCGCCGCGCCGCCTATGTGGAATCCCGGGGGCTTTTCTATATCGGCGCGGGCGTTTCAGGCGGCGAGGAAGGGGCCTTGACCGGGCCTTCGATTATGCCCGGCGGTTCCCCCGCGGCGTGGGCTGTGGTACAGCCCGTTTTGCAGGCTATTGCCGCAAAGGCGGACGGGGGCGCGCCCTGCTGCGACTGGGTGGGCGAAAACGGCGCGGGCCATTTTGTCAAGATGGTACATAACGGCATTGAGTACGGCGACATGCAGCTTATCTGCGAAACCTACGACTTGATGCAAAACGCGCTGGGCCTTTCCTGCGAAGAAATGGGCGATGTGTTTGACGCCTGGAACCGGGGTTCCCTGAACAGTTACCTTATTGAAATAACCAGGGACATACTCCGCTACAAAGACGGGGACGGCCGGCCGCTGGCGGAAAAAATACTCGACACCGCCGGGCAGAAGGGCACCGGCAAATGGACCGGCATCGCGGCGCTGGAGTTCGGCGTTCCCCTTACCCTCATCGGCGAGGCGGTTTTTGGCCGCTGCCTGTCCGCGGCGAAGAACGAGCGCGTCCGCGCTTCAAGGATTTTTTCCGGCCCCCGGCCCGCGCCGCCTGAGGACAGGGGCGCGTTCATCAACGACCTCGAAAAGGCCCTGTACGCCGCCAAGGTGGTTTCCTACGCCCAGGGGTATCTCTTGATGCGGGAAGCCGCCAGGGAATACAAGTGGAATCTCAACTACGGCGGCATCGCCCTGATGTGGCGCGGCGGCTGCATTATCCGCTCGGTTTTCCTTGGCAAAATCAAGGAAGCCTTTGACAAACAGCCGGACCTGGAGAATTTGCTCCTTGACCCCTTCTTTACCGGCGTTATTGAGGACGCCCAGGCTTCCTGGCGGCGGGTGGCCGCCGTGGCGGTGCGGAACGGCATCCCCGTTCCGGCCCTCGGCAGCGCGCTTGCCTACTTTGACGGCTACCGCAGGGAGCGTCTTCCGGCGAATCTGCTGCAGGCCCAGCGCGATTACTTTGGCGCGCATACCTATGAGCGTCTGGACCGGCCCCGCGGCGAGTTCTTCCACACCAACTGGACGGGCCACGGCGGCTCAACGAGCGCCTCGACCTATACGGTATAGTAATTCCGCCGGAGAACAGGCCCCTATATTATGAACCGGTTTAGCCCGCAAAGGCCGCCCTCGCCGCGCTGTGGCGCCGCCGTTTTCGGCCTGTGTGTACTGCTGCTGCCGCTGTGTTCCTGCGCGTCCCGGATTAACGGTTCGCTTGGGGAGGGCGGCCAGGCGGCCCTGCTGGTCAGCGCTTCCCTGCAGCCGCGCATGGCGGCGCTGATCCGCTCTCTGGCCGCCGCCGCCGGTTCGGCCCCGGCGGACGGGCCGCTGCTCAACGGGCCGGCCCTTGCCCGCTCTCTGGCCGCCGCGCCGGGCGTTGAGTCGGCCTCGTTCAGCAACACCGCCCCGGCGGCTATCGCGGGGCCGGTCAAAATCGCCCGGATCAGCGATTTCCTGGCCGTCGCGGGCGGCAAGACCGGCGGGGGGTTTATCGGCTTTGAGCAAAGCGCCGCGGGCGGGCGCTGTACCATCAACCTGAGCCTCGCTTCCGGCCCCCGCCTCCTTTCCCTCATTTCCCCCGAAATCACCGACTATCTTTCTGTCCTCATGGCCCCGCTGGCAACCGGCGAAGCGCTGGGCAAAGCCGAGTACCTGGCCCTGGTAAGCGCCGTGTACGGCAAGGGCATTGCCGACGAAATCTCCCAATCATCAATCCGCGCCTCAATTGAATTCCCCGGCGTAGTGCAAAGCGTCAAGGGCGGAACCTTTTTCGGCCGCCGCGCCGATTTTTCCGTCCCCCTGGCGGATATACTGGTGCTGGAACAGCCCCTGAGCTACGAGGTAACGTGGAAATAGCGGCTCTATATGGGTAATATGCCAAAAGCTTGCCTCCTTTTTTTCCGATAATAACGATAGAGATCCGTTATGAAACAACACAGGGACGAAAAGGCCGGCGAAACTCACCAAAACGTGAACCGTCAGGAAGTGCTGTTCGGGGACGAAAACGACGGGAAACTGGCGGTTGCGTTCTCGGAAAACGACCTTGAACTGCGGGCGGATTTTATCCCCCCGGTGGGCGGCGGCCGATCCTTAAGCGCCAATAATGTGGGGACGATTCTCCAGCGGCTCAACGTCGTCTACGGCATACGCTGGAACGATATACAGGAAGCGCTTGAAACGTGCGGGCGCGAGCGTCGGCAGATAAAGGACGTGCTGGTCGCGGCCGGCGACCCGCCGGTGAACGAGGTAACCGAATATTTTGAAATCAACCCCCTGCTCACCCGGAATGGCCAGGCTGCGGACGAGCGCGGGCGCGTCGATTACCGCAGCCGCTCGCCCTTCATCATCGTGAAAAAAGGCCAAACACTGGCAAAACTGCGGCCCCGCAGGCAGGGCGCAGAGGGTAAAAACGTACACGATGCGCCCGTCCCCTTTGTGGTAATCCACACCGAAGGCTTAAGCGGCGGGGACAACACCCGCACCGAAAGCGGCCTTATCCTTTCGGAAATCAACGGCCAACTGGTAGAAAACAAAAAAGTCCTCAGTGTACAGGAAACCCTTGTTATAAAAGGCGCGGTGGACTACGCCACCGGCAACATCGTCTTTCCCGGCGACGTGATGATTGAAGGGCCGGTCTCAGACGGCTTCAAGATTTACTCGGGCGGCTCGGTAAGCATCAAGCAGACCTTTGACGTTACCGAGGCGGTTACCAAGGGCGACCTCGCCGTGGCCGGGGGAATTATCGGGCGGGGCGCGGCGCTGCTCAAAGTCGGCGGCGGCATCAGGACGAAGTTTATTGAGAACTGCCGGGCGGCGGCGCGGAAAGCGATTTTTGTGGATTCGGAGATCATCAATTCGAGCGTGTTCACCCTGGAGCACATCGAAATGGGCGAGCGGGGCATGATCCTCGGCGGCGCCATCTACGCGGTCCACGGTATCAAAGCCGGCGGCATCGGCAAAAAGGCCGGCAAGTCCAGCCACATCCACTGCGGCATCGACTTTACCGCCCAGCAGGAAAAAGAAAAGAACAACAACCGCCTGCGCATCCTGGCGGCGAAACTGGCCAAAGTCCGCGAGCTTTTGGCCGCCGGCCCTGAAGGGGAAAGGCGGGCCAAAATCGAGGAACTTCTGCACCGGCTTGAAGAAGAGCAACAAAGCGCCTCCGCCAGGGTAACGGAACTGCTGGACCATATCAACACCGATGACAAGGCCACGGTCGAAGTTTTAGGGGAAATACGATCCGGTACCCTCATCGAAATCTGCCAGATAGCCCTCTTTGTGGCCGAGCCGCTCCGCAAGGTCAGGATACGCCTGGACGCTTCGGGCGGCAAACTGCTCACCGAGTCGCTGTAGGCGCGGGGGAAGCAGAAGAGAAGATTTAACCGCAGCGCTATGATACCAAGATGCGCTTGTCTGCGCTTATTTCTTTACCAGTTCCGTCACGCTTGTTACCAGTCCGGCGAGGTTCTGGATATCCGAGGGGATGATTATCTTTGTGGCCTGGCCTTCGGCGACTTTTTGCAGGGTCTCAAGGCTCTTGAGCCTGATCAGCGCATCGTCGGCGGCGACCGCTTTGAGCATGGCAAGGCCGTCGGCAGTGGCCCGCTGGATGTTGAGAATAGCCTGAGCCTCGCCTTCGGCTTCGCGGATCGCCGCTTCCCTGGACGCTTCGGCTTTGAGAATCGCCGAGGCCTTCTGCCCTTCCGCGACCAGAATTGCCGACTGCTTTTCGCCTTCCGCCCTGAGGATCGATTCCCGGCGTTCCCGTTCGGCCCGCATCTGCTTTTCCATGGCCTCCTGAATGGTCTTCGGCGGCGTGATGTTCTTCACCTCCACGCGGTTCACCTTGATACCCCAGGGGTCGGTGGCTTCGTCAAGGACGCTCCGCATGCGGTTGTTGATCATGTCCCGGCTCGTGAGGGTTTCGTCCAGTTCAAGCTCGCCGATGATGTTCCGTAGCGTGGTAATGGCCAGGTTCTCAATGGCCTTGAAGGGATACATCACGCCGTAGGTGTACAGCTTGGGATCGGTGATTTGCAGATAGATCACCGTGTCTATCATCATGGTAACATTGTCTTTGGTTATCACCGGCTGCGGCTCAAAGTCGGCCACCTGCTCCTTGAGGGACACCCGGTTGGCGATCCGGTCTATAAAGGGCGCTTTCACGTGAATACCCACGCCCCAGGTAACGCAGTACGCGCCCAGACGCTCAAGCACGCAGGCGTTTGACTGTGAGACGATTCTGATATTGGTAATAATCAGTAACAGTATAAAAGCGGCCAATACAATAAGCACATAAGTCATAACAGTACCTCCAAATAATTAATTTTCGATTGTATCGGGAAGAGGACGGACGATTGCCTGTACGCCCTCAATCCTAATCACTTCGCATATGGTTCCTTCCCGTATTTCAGCGTTATCTTCGGAGCGGGCGGACCAGATTTGGCCGTTCAATTTTACCTCGCCTTTTTCAAATTCACCTATTCCTTTGATAACCAAAGCGTGTTTGCCGATAAGGCTGTCCACATTGGTTTTTTCCGTGCCTGTTTTGAATTTTTTTACCGCCAGGGGCCGGGTAAAAACCAGCAAAAGCGCCGCAATGCCGAGAAAAATCAGAATCTGGGCGGCAAGCGGTATATTCAGAAACGAGAGAAACACCATGACGAGCGCGGAAAGGGCAAACCACACCGTGGTAAGCCCCATAGTAAACACTTCAATAAGGGCGAAAACAATGGTAAGGGCAACCCATATCCAGCGGAGGGATATGAAGCCGAAATCAAACAGCATACCAGGAGTGTATGTCTATATGGGCAGGGTGTCAAGCAAAGCGCGGGGCTTTGTCGCGGGGCTTATCTAAAACCTCGCGGAGGCATGCGGTGCTTTGCCCTGACAAATTTCGCGCGGGAAAGCCGCTGCCGGTCGGTGCGGCGTTTCCTGCGGCGGATCAGGGAACTCAGGTGGTAGCTTGAAACAAGTACCACCAGCAGGAACGAAATCACCGCGAAGCCGACGAGCGTCAGAGGGTTTAAGTAAGCGCCGGGGTAATGCCGGTACCAATTTACCGAAGTGATCAAAAGGTAGACCGAGGCGACCGCGTATACGATCAAAACGATCCACAGGATGTGGGCAAGCAGGTTTTTGTTCCTGAAAAAGGCGTTCATGGTTTCTCCAAAGCTGCTCTGATTATACAGAAGAACGCCTGTTTTGTCACGAAGCGTTTAAGCCGAAGAGGCTAAAACCGGGGATCAAAACAACAGCGTCCGCCCGCTTTTTGTACATTTTCATTCCTCCCTGTATGCCCGCTCGAAGCTCTTCAGGGGTAGATGAAAAAAAGATGTAATTCCACTATACTGGCAGCATGAAAGATTTGAACAATATTCGCTCGAAAAAAGCCTTTATCATCGACATGGATGGGGTTATCTACCACGGAAACCGGCTCCTCAAGGGAGCGGCGGAATTTGTGGAATGGCTGAACGCCAACAATAAGGCCTATCTCTTCCTGACCAATTCCAGCGAACGCTCCCCGATTGAACTTGCCCAAAAACTTGCCCGCTTGGGCATCGAGGTGGAGCCGGAACATTTTTACACCAGCGCCCTGGCCACGGCGAGCTTTCTCGCTTCCCAGCATCCCGGCGGTTCGGTATACGTCATCGGCGAGCCGGGGCTGATCCAGGCCCTGTATGACGCAGGTTTCACCATGAACAACGTCAACCCCAATTACGTGGTAGTGGGCGAAGGCCGGGGCTACAGCCTGGAAGCGCTGGAGCTGGCGGTAAAGCTCGTGCTGGGCGGAGCCCGGCTTATCGGCACGAATCCTGACCTTTCCGGCCCGGCGGAAGGGGGCATTGTTCCCGCCTGCGGCGCGTTGGTAGCCCCTATTGAACTGGCCGCGAAAACCAGGGCCTATTTTGTGGGAAAGCCGAACCCCCTGATGATGCGCCACGGACTGCGCAGACTCAATGCCAAGCGGGAAGAAACGGCCATAGTCGGCGACCGCATGGACACGGACATCGTGGCCGGCGTTGAAGCTGAAATCGAAACGGTACTTGTCCTGTCGGGCGTTACCGTCCCCGCGGACCTCCCCACCTTTCCCTACAAGCCCGGGCATGTTCTCGAAGGGGTGTTCGAGATACCGGAAGATTCCGCTCACGAGCTTTCGTGACGCATGTGGTCCGTGGTTACCATGCTTAAAATCCGCCGGTTTTTCGAAAAGCGCAAAAAAAACCTCCGGAAACCGGAGGTTTTTGAAAAGCAGGGGCGAGGCCCTCCTGAAAGGCGGCGATATCTCCGGTTTTAGCGGCGCTGCAGGTCCCCCTGGTTGATAGTCAGCCTGCCGTTGGCCTTGCGGGAGGCGATTTGTTTGAAATAGGTGAAATACTGTTTGTCCATAATGGCGATATGGGTCAGCACCCAGTCCTTCAGGAACCGGGTGAAACCCGCAAGCGTGAACTTTTTCCCCGCCTCAAAGTCCCGGATATTGTCCACCACGGTCAGCACAAAGGTATCGTGGGCCTTTTTGTGCTCCGCGTACCCCGGAAAGCGGGTGGCCAGCATGATTTTTTCTTCGGTAGCAAAGTGGACCTTCACATAATTGACGGCCGTCTGAATCACCTTCTGAAAATAGGCCCGTTCCGTCGCCTCATCAGCGCTCACATGGTTGAACAGATCGTTGACCAAATCCAACAGCCCTTTATGCTGATCATCAATCAGCTTTATGCCCACGGAATACGTCGCGGACCATCTTACCAGTTCTGACTTAGGCATTTTTTATCACCACCATTATACATAAAAGTCTCAACTTCTATTATACCTTTACTTATCGGCATATTCAATAGGAAATTCGCAAAAATAATGGCCGCCGGCGACGCCCGTACCGGCCGGCGGCCTCCTGGCTTTACGTTTCCCGGCGCGGCTGCTCGGGGGGGAATAACAGGTTGAGTATAATTCCTACCACCGTGGCCAGCGCCACACCGGCCAGTTCGAAGCGGAGGTCCTGGGTAATGTTAAAGGCAAGGCGTCCGCCGCCGATACCGATGACGAAAATCACCGAAGAGATCGTCAAATTGCGCTTGTCCTTGTAATCAACGCCGCTTTCGACAATGGTCCGCAGTCCGCTGGAGGCGATTATCCCGAAAAGCAGCATGGAAATGCCGCCGAGGACCGGCGTGGGAATGGTCCGGATCAACGCGCCGAATTTGCGGAACAGGGAAAGGATCACGGCGATTACCGCCGCGCCGCCAATTACCCACACCGAGTACACCCGTGTAATGGCCATAACGCCGATATTTTCGCCGTAAGTGGTGTTGGGCGGCCCGCCCCAGAACGCGGCCCAGGCAGTGGCAATGCCGTCCCCGGCAAGCGTGCGGTGGAGACCCGGACTTTTGTAGAAATCCTGGCCCACTACCTTGCTCGTTACCAGCGTGTCCCCCAGATGCTCACAAATGGTCGCCAGGGACACAATCACAAAAGTCAGAACCGGCACAAAGCTGAAGCTGGGAACGTGAAAAGCGGGAAAACCGAACCAGGGGGTGTCCCGCACCACCTGGAAGTCGATGAGGGCGTAGGCGGGAAAGAAAGCCCCCATAATCAGGGTAAAGAGATAACCCGCCACAAGGCCGATAAGAATGGGAATGGTACTGAAAAATCCCTTCAAAAAAATATTCGCCGCCACCGTTACGGCCAGCGTTACCGCCGCTATGGAAAGGCATACAAGGCTGTAATTCCCGCCGCTGTCGTTCATTGCCATAGCCATGGCGGTAGGGGCAAGGTTAAGACCGATGACCACAATGACCGAGCCTATCACCACCGGCGGCAGGGCCTTGTCCAGCCAGAGCGTCCCGGCGAAGCGGATAATAAGCCCCACGATGCAGTAAAAAAAACCCGCCGCTACCGCGCCGCCCAGGGCGTAGGAAAGGCCGTGGCTCGCGGTAATGCCGATAAGGGGCGGAATAAAGGCGAAAGAAGATCCCAGAAAGGCGGGCACCTTCGCGCCGGTACACAGAATATAGATTAAAGTCCCGGTCCCCGCGGTGAAGAGCGCGGTGGCCGGCTCCAGCCCCGTGAGTATCGGCACAAGGATAGTCGCCCCGAACATGGCAAACACGTGCTGGATGGAAAGCGGTATCCAGTACGCATAAGCGGGCCGGTCCCCCGGGCCCAGTATTTTATGAACAGCCATTACATAACCTCCTGATGGTATTTTCCACAGTGTACACCAAAGGGGCCGGTATGGGTAGAGAGAGACTCCGCCCGCGGCAGGGAGTAATGGAGAATAAAAAATGAGGGAGCAATGAGCGCGGGGCAGAGCGGGAAAGCGGCGAGTCAGGGGAAATACCGGCCGTTTGCTTCGCGCGCTTCGGCCGGGCCGCCGTTCAACATTCCTTCGTTAGTATTCTTTGCCTTCTTCATTTTTAATTTTTTCCTCGCCCAGCGCCTTATCCGCCCTGCCGGTGAACCATTTGAGCATCGCTTCCGCCCGGTTGGTAAAAGAGTTGCCGATGCGCTCCCCCATGCCGGGCAGGGACACAGTTTTTGCCATGGAAACGAGATAAATCAACAGTGAATCGCCGCAGTCGATTACCGCCATCACGCTGCGGAGTTTGTTTCTGCCCACCGCCGGAATAATGCCGGCGGTCAGGGCGGTCAGATTCTCCTGCACGCAGCAGAAGGCGTCCGCGACGTTCAGGTAGCTATAGCGGTAGATGTTGTCGCCAAAGGTAAGGTCCTTTTGCCGGGCGTACAGGGTAAGGGAGGCGGGCGGCGCGGGATATACCGGGTCGCTGAGGACCTTTTTGGTGTCGGGGCCGTCGATTACCCGCGATGATTCGTAAAAAGTCCGCATGGCCCGGCGGCTTGCCGAGTAGTATTCAATGCCGGTCAGGGTACTTAGGGCCAGGGCCTGGTTGAAGAGCGCCGTCCGTTCGGCGCCGCTCCAGGCGCCCGCGGCGGTTTGCTTTTTTTGATAGCGGTACAGGGTTTCCACCAGGAGCGAAGGAGAGAGGCTGTCCATGGTTTCGGTGATTATGCGCCGCAGTTCCTCATGCCGGGGCAGTATCCTGAGGCCGGGGTTTTTCAATTGCACTTCGACAATGCGGTCTCCGGAGATCAATGCCGCCGCCCGCTCCGCGCCGACCAGTTCCTCCAGGGAGGCGGAAAAAACCGGCGCGGCGGCCACGAGCATCATACACAGCGCAATTCCGTTTTTCATACCGCGTATGCTCCCGTGAACCGCAATCTACCGCAGTCCCTTGTAATAGACCCGCACCTGCTTATACAGGCCTTCGCCTTCACTCTTGGTTTCCACATCGGCGATGTCGTTCAGCGTGGTGTGGATAAGGCGGCGGTCAAAGGGATTCATCGGTTCAAGCAAAACCGAACCCCGGTTTTCGCGGACCCGGTCGGCCACGGTGTAGGCGAGGCGGACCAGGGATTCTTCCCGGCGGATGCGGTAATTCTCGGTGTCGAGGATGATCCGCATATCCTCCCGGCCCTGCCTGCCCGCGTAGATGTTCGCCAGCAGTTGCAGGGCGTCGAGGTTCTTTCCCTTTTTTCCGATCAGTATCGAAGAATATTCGGAATCGATTTTAAGGCCGAGTTTTCGGTCCTCCCGGAACAGAACCGAAACCGTGCCGCTGTAGCCCATGTGTGTAATGAGATTCGTAACAAAATCAATCAGCGTCTGCTCAAAATCGGTCTGCGCCTCAGGAGCGCCGAAACCCGTCCTGCGCGAAACTCCGCTTTCTTCCGCTCCGCCGCGGTCCGGCGCGCCGCCTTCCGCCGGCGCCGCATACGGCGCGGCGGCCGGCTTGTCGGTGTGCACCCTGATCCGTACCCGGCCTTTTTTGAAAATGCCCTGACGCTGGACCTCCAGAATCTCCACGTCAAAATCGTCTTTTTCAAGACGCAGTTCTTCCGCCGCGCGATCAATCGCTTCTTTCTCGGTACGGCCTTCAAATTCATAGGTCATAACAGTTCTCCTTGTTTTTCATTTTCGCTTTTTCTTTTTCGGGGCGATTACCGGTTCCGGATTCGCCGCCATCGCCGCCGCCCGCCTGGGCGCGAGGTATTTGTTGATTGCCAACTGCTGTACCAGGGTGAGCAGATTGGAGAAAATCCAGTATATCAGCAGCCCGGACGGCACTTCATACAGGATGAAAAAAAACATGATCGGCATGACGTATAGCATCATCTTCATCTGGCTGTTGTTCTGCTGATCCGGGGTTTGGGTTACTTTTCCGTAAAGCAGTTGTGAGCCGACATACATAAAGGGCAGGAGCCGCAGCGCGGTCCAGCCGAGTATGGGCAGCCTGACACCGCTGGGGAAATTCCAGATCGCCTCGGGAAGGGACAGGTCGGGAATCCAGCGGGGAATGAACATCGCGCCCCGCAGATCAAAGTGATTGTTAAAGAGGTTGTACATGGCGAAGAAAATCGGAATCTGCAGCAGCATGGGGAGGCAGCCCGAAAGGGGATTGTAGCCTTCCTTTTTATAAAACGCCGCCATCTCGGTATTCAGTTTTTGGGGATTGTCCTTGTATTTTGTCTGCAATTCCTTGATCCTGGGCGCGACGGCCTGCATCCGCAGCGTTGCCTCGGAGCTTTTCTTGGTCAGCGGGAAGAACACGATTTTCACAAACAGGGTGAGGAGGATAATCGCTATGCCGTAGTTGGGAACGATCCGGTAGAACAGGAGCAGCAGCCATTTCAGGGCTTTTTCCAGGGGGCTTAAAATGCCGCTGGGGGCAACCTCAAGGAGCTGCGTGTCTTTAAGGCCGAAGGCGTTGTTTCCGTTGTTGTACAGGCCCAGGACATCCTGGGTTTTCGGGCCCAGGTAGAAGCGGTAGGTATCGGCGGTGCGGGGACTATTCAGGGCCGGACGGATAATATTGATGCGGGACGAGGAAGGAATGCCGGGTTCCGGTTTTTCGGAAAAGTTAATGTCGTACTGGGCAAGATAGGGAATGGCGATCACGGTAAAGTACTTGCCGGAAATCGCCGCCCAGGCGGGCCGGGTAGCGATAATCACCGGATTGGAATTATTGACTTTTTCCTGTTTCCGCTTGCCGTTGGTATAGGTGACGTACTGGCGGTAATCATAGCGGTTGTCGAGTTTTTCAAAGCCGGGGCCGATCTGGGGACCGAAGGCCAGTGTGTAGGCCGCGCCGCCGAAGTTGAAACCCTGCATTGAATGGCCGCCGTCCAGGCTGACGGTCAGCTCGAACATATAATCGGCGGGCTTAAAATCGTAGCGCTTGGTCAGCCGGAAGCGGCCGGGGGAAGCGCCGCTGCCCGAAGGAATGGCAAAATCCCGGTAGAATTCCAGCGAGTACTCCGAGATGCGGTTCACATAAAAGAACGATGTAAGCGGCTGGGCATTGAGGCCGCCGAAGGCCAGCGTAAAGGCGTGGGCCTCGCTGTCCCCCGAAAGGACCATCTCCACAAAATCTTCTTTGTCGTTGTGTTCCTTGAGTTTCCAGGAGACCACATCCCCGCCGGCGCTGGAAAGGATCACCGTCAGGAGTTCGGTGTCGATGGTTACGCGCTGTTCCGTTTGGGGACCATCAGGCTCGCCGTCCGCCCCGTCCGCCGCCGTTCCCTCGGACAGGGGGATCTCCTGAAGCGGGGCGGAAACGGGCGGGGGCTGCTGGGACGGGGCCTCGCTGACCGCGGAGGGGACGCTTGGGGCCGGCGGCGCAGGGGCGGCGGGCGGAAAAAAGATCCCCTGCACCGCGTAAAACGCCACCAGCACTACGATGGAAAGGACCACCGCCAATATCGTATTCTTTTCCATGTTACTTCCTTAACTTAAAGCTAAACCGGATCATAGCCGCCCGGATGAAAAGGATGACAGCGCAGTATCCGCTTAATCGCCAAGAGGGAACCGCGCAGAACGCCGTATTTTTCAACCGCCAAAAGGGCATATTCCGAACAAGTCGGATAGTACCTGCACGACGATGGAAAATGCGGAGATACGGCTTTTTGATAAAACCGGATTAAACAAACTGCTATATGCTTCATCACAGCAAACCAGCCCTGGTTAGCAGAAAGGAAAGCTGCGCCGTCCGGGCCGCCAATCTGTTTTTTTTCACAATGGCCGCCGGCGCGGGCCTTGCTTCGGGATAAACCAATAGAATTAAATCACAACCGCCCGCGAGACGGGGCCGCAAACACCGGTAGACCTCCCGGCCAAGCCGCTTCGCCCGGTTCCGTTCCACAGCGTTCCTGAAACCCCGGGAAGCAGTAAAACATATCCGGTTGCGGGACAGGCTGTTTTTTAACACAAAGAGCTTCGCTCCGCGGCAGCCAAAGCGCTTGCCCCGGCTGAAAACTTCCCGAATCTCGTTCCTTCCCTTTAGACGTTCCTCCCGCTTAAAGCGAAAAGAACCACTCTCCCCGCTAATAGGGCTTTTTCTCGTCAGAAGCGGTCAGTTTAAACCGCCCCTTGGCCCTGCGGCGCTTAAGAACGAGTCTTCCGCCGCGGGTTTTCATTCGGGCGCGGAACCCGAACTTGCGGTTCCGCTTCACTTTACTGGGTTGATAAGTCCGTTTCATGGGATTTACTCCTGTCTATATAAAGGTTCATGAAAGCTAATGACCCTCCCCGCCCTGAAGGGCGCGTTGGATAGAAAATTTATTATACCGGCTGGGTACATACCCAATTCGCCTTTATAAACATCATATCTCATAGTACTACCTTTACGCCCTGAAGGGCGGGGTATGTACCCGGCCTTCCAATCAAGACCACCAGTATAGGTTATTGGGAAAAAATGGTCAAGGCTTTATACTGTAGCCGATGTATCTTCATTATACTTCCACCGGATACCTGCTGATTTCCCCCGAAGACGACATCCACCGGATAGTGGACGCCATGCTTGCCAGCGGCTATAACGAGGAATTCTGCGTCTCCCTGGATTTCAGCCCCTCCTTTGTGGCCCGGCTTATGGAAGCGGGTTTTTTGGTAATGTCCGCCGAGGTCCTCGACGAAGAGGACAGTGGGGAAAGCGCCTTCGTCCTCTTGCCGAAACTGCACCTGGTCCGTTCCGTCCTGTTTTTCGAAAACCTCCATGTAAAGCGCTCAATCCGCCGTTTTCTGCCCCGCTATGAACTGCGCCCCGGCGCGGATTTTGACCGTATCCTTGACCGTTGCGTGCAGGTCCACGGCTCAGGCTGGCTCACCCCGCCGCTCGTGGAAAGTATCAGGAAAATACGGGGAAACGCCGGCCCCATGCCGGTCTGCGGCCCGCCGGAAGCCGCGCGCCCCGTTTCTTTCGCCCTGTACCGTGAAGGCAAACTCGTTGCCGGCGAATTCGGCGTGGCCGCGGGAAGGGTCTACACCAGTTATTCCGGCTTTTATGACGAGAACAATGCCGGCACGGTGCAGCTTATCCTTACCACGCGGTATCTACAGGAGCGGAACTTCGCCTTTTTCGATCTCGGCATGCCCCTGGATTACAAAACCGATCTCGGCGCGGTGGATATCAGTCCGGAAGAATTTGTAGCCCTTTTCAGGGCGTAATTATCGTTCATTCAAAGGGTTCCTCTTCTGTAAAGCGAAAAGCGTACCGCCGTATGTTATACAGGGACAAAGGCGGTCCTCGCGTTTCCGGGCTTCTTTTAGTTCAAAGTTAACAGGCACAATCTCCTCCTGTTGGGGAATAAGAATGAGCGGCGCCGGCCATTGTTTTAATATTCCCGGCCGGCGTGGACGGCGGAATATCACAACCGGGCATGAGGATAAAGCCAGCCGTACCGGCGTCCGCTATACACTGACTGCCGGCCTGCCGTATTTCCTCCCGTGTCCCATGCTGTAAAACATCTACCGGGTTAATGTTCCCCGCAAACGCGATTCTGCCGCCGAAGGCTTCCCGGGCTTTTTTAAGACTGACTTTATAATCAAGCGAGACAAGGTCCGCGCCGGTTTCCGCGATTAAGTCAAGGCGGTTTTCTATATTGCCGCAGATATGAAGGCAGGTTTTTATCCCCCTCCCGGCAAGAGATGCGTAAATTTTTTTAAGGACCGGAACAACAAATTCGGCAAAATGCGCGCGGGAAATCATATCGCCAGAAGCGGTAGGCTCTCCCACAGTAATAAGGTCTATACCATTTTTGATATAATCCTCTATATACGCAAGGTAAAGCCGGGCCGTCCAGTCGAGTATGACATGGACCGCGTCCTTATTCCGGCGCATATCCCGCATGAGCGGCTCCGCGCCGTATAAAAGCCCCGCCAGAGTCAGCGGCCCCCACATACTGCCGCCAAGGGCAAAATATGGGGCGGTCTTATCGATGATACACTTCGTGATTTCCATAACATGCGACAGCATTGGGTCTTTCCTGAATTTTTCAATATCGATAGCTTCTATATCATCACTATTTTTTATAACGGCTTCAAGCACATCGGGAGGACCGGAAGGCCGGAATTTCAACTTGCCGCCAAGCGCCTGTATGATAAGGTTCCCCGAACCGGGAGCGGCCCAAACAATATCGGTATCTATAGACCGGTACGCGGCAACAATCAC
>JAISYA010000247.1 GCA_031270205.1 Treponema sp. | reverse complement strand
CGACACGCTGATTGCGATACCCGCGAAGTAAAGGTAAAAGATACGGGGGGGTTGCGTACCACTCCCCATCCACGTCCGGGCTTTTCGTGTATACTGAAACAACGTTAAATCTATGTCGGGAGTAAAGAAATGGAAAAGAAAAGAGCGCGGCGGGGGATTCAGGCGGCGTTGCCGGCGTTTGCCGTGGTACGGGTCAAAGGCCTGTTCGTGGTTCAAAAAAATGCTAAAGTACCGGTTGACCTATTGTCTTCAGCGAGGATATGATGCCCTATGAACTTGGCAGGAGGCATAACATATTGCGTGAATTGACATTGAGCATTGACGAGGCGCTTTACGATACTATTCAGCCTGCTCTTGAACAGGAAAATGTAGGGGAAATCTTCGCTGAATTTGTCAAAGCGCGTATGCATCGGCAAACACAAGATGAACTGGAGGCCGGGTATAAAGCGATGGCTTCTGATGAAGAACGTGAAGTTGAAGCCCAGGAATGGTGCAACGCGCTCATAGGAGATGCCGGGGATGAAGCGCGGTGAAGTTTGGTGGGTTGATTTCGAGTCTTCATTAGGAAGCGAGATACAAAAGACCCGCCCTGCTGTCATTGTAAGCAACGATACCGCGAATGTACTGTTGCGGCGTGTTGTAGTAGTTCCGATAACCAGCAATATAAGCCGTTTGTATCCGGCGGAAGCATACGTGAATGTGCGCGGCAAAACGAACAAAGCCCTTGCGGATCAAATAATGACTGCGGACAAGCGCAGACTGAAGAACCAAATCGGCAGTTTAAGCCCTGCTGATATGATAAAAGTTGAAGCGGCCATTCGGCTGCATCTTGGACTGTAACAAAAACAGTTACAAGAAAAGGCATCCGCCTCTGCGGGGAATGGAAAATAAACCACGACCCTCGCGTCCCTCACGAACAAACGTGTTATAGTAAGCGCAGGGGTGTCAGTCACCTTTTGCCTGGGAAAGCGGTCTTTCCCCGCTTAGGAAAGCGGTCTTTCCTCGCTTAGGAAAGCAGTCTTTCCTCGTATTAGGAAAGAATCCTTTCCTCGCCTGGGAAAGCAGTCTTTCCTCGCTTAGGAAAGCAGTCTTTCCCCGCTTAGGAAAGCAGTCTTTCCCAGGGGTGTCATTCACCTTTTTGCCTTTTCCCTCCGCTCTCCGCTCTTTTGACCGTGTCTGTCCGTGGTTTTTCCGCTATGCGTTTGTCCCCGCTAATGCTTGTTTCCAAAACGCCGATATTTGAAGTGAGGAAAAGGCGTAAAGCTTTTCCGTATGACTATACAATAGGGGCTGCCATGCGGTACGAACAATGCAGGGAAATATTGCTGCGGGAGTGTGAACTGGTACAAGAGGCCGGGACGCTCCAGGAGCTGATACGGGACGCGGCGGTCGGTCGTGAATGGACCGATTTTGAGGGCCGTCTGAACGCGCTCGACGCCATTGAGGGCAAAATCGCCGCGCTGGAAACAGAGCGGGAGGCCCTGTTCGCGGAAACGGAAGCCCCGCTTCCGCAAGCGGCCGCGCCGGGCGGCGCATTGGCCGGGGGGCGCTTTTATGAGTTTGCCGCCCGCCTTCCCCTTACGGAGCGTACCGAGCTGACCGCCATATACCGCGGCCTGAAACTCGCGTCCCTTAAGCTGCGCATGACCAACGAGTCCCTGATGAAGTACCTCGGCGAGGCCAGAGCGGCGCTGGAGGGCTTTTTCGCTCTTGCCTTTCCCGAACGGGGCGGGCGTATCTATACCATGCGGGGAACACCCATTTCCCATGACATGCGGAGCATGGTCCTCAACCAACGAGTATAAGGAGAACGGCATGACATCGACCTTTATGGGGCTTGAAATCGGCAAGCGCGGAGTGCACGCCCATCAGCAGGCGTTGTACGTTACCGGCCATAACCTGGATAACGCCGCCGCCGAGGGCTATTCCCGGCAGCGGGTGGAAATGGCCGCCTTTGAGCCGATTTACCTGCCGGGCATGAACCGCGAGGAAACACCGGGGCAGATAGGCCAGGGTGTTGTGGTGGAGCGGATTGAGCGGCTCAGGGACCAACTGCTGGACAAGCGGATTGTGGCGCAGGCTTCCGCCGAAGGCTACTGGTCCGCCCGCGACCCGTATGTCCGCATGATGGACAACCTGTACCTGGAACCGGGGCAGAATTCCGTGCGGAGCAAAATGGATGCCTTCTGGGATGCCTGGCAGGAACTTTCCACCTACCCCGCGGATACCGCGCCCCGCACGGCGGTGATTGAGCGGGGCAGGACCCTTATCGACGGCATCCACAACCGCTACCAGGGCCTTAAGGGCCTGCAGGTCCAGCTTGATGAGGACATTCAGCTTACCGTGGAAAGGGTGAACGAGCTTTCCCGCCAGATCGCCGGCCTTAACGGCGAGATCCAGCGCGTCAAGGCCCAGGGGGATAATCCCAACGACCTGATGGACCGCCGCGATCTCCTCGTTGACAAACTCTCCTCAATAATCGACGTAAGCGTGGACAACCGCGACCCCGACGAATTCATGGTGCACACGTCGGGAATGGTCCTGGTACAGGGGCGGATAGGCCGTCAGTTTGATCTGCGCAAGGGTATCGACACCGAAGGCTATGCCCGCGTCTTTTGGCAGGACACGCGGGAGGAAATGCGTTTTGCAAAGGGCGCGCTCGGGGCCTTTATGGAACTGCGGGACATTACCGTTGAACGGGAAATCCAGACGCTGGACAACATGACCATGAACTTTGCCGATCTGGTGAACGAGATACACCGCGAGGCCTACGGCGCCAACGGGACCACGGGAAACAACTTCTTCTCCGAGTATCCCTTTGTGACGAACGTGAACGGCAACTACGACCGTGACGGCGACGGGGCGTTTGATTCCAGTTACCTCTATCGGATGAACGGCCTGAACCCGCTGGAAGCGCAGGACCAGAGCGGCCTTGAGGGGGTGATCACCCTTTCCGGCGCGGACGGGGAAGTACGGATACCGTATTACGCCACCGACACGGTCTCCGACATTGTTACGCGGATCAACAACTCCGGCGCGGAGGTCGTGGCGCGCCTGAACCGGGACGGCAGGCTTTCCCTCAAGGGAACCCCGGCGGAGGCCGCGGACGGCGTGCGCGAAAATCCCGATTTTGTCATCCGCCATGTGGAAGATTCAGGCCAGTTCCTCGCCGGCTACGCCGGGCTGCTCGGCGCTTCCGGGCCCGCGGGCGCTTACGACTGGGGACGGGCCGACGCGGTTACCAGCCTCCGCGGCGGGGCGGAAGACTACGCCCTCTCTCCCATCGCCCATCCATCGGGCTGGATCGAGGTAAATCCCGCGCTCGTGAAAGACCCGCTTTCTGTGGCGGCGGGCTTCGGCCATAACGGCAGGGAGGCCAACCCCGGCAACGGCGAGGCGGCCGCGGCAATAGCCTCAATCAGAAACACGGCGGTTATGGTCGGACGCCTTTCCACCTTTGACGACTACTTTGCCGACTCCGCCGGCCGCATCGGCCTCTTGGGCGAACAGAGCGGCAGGGCGCTGGAAACGGAAAACCTGATCATGAAGCAGCTCCACGACATGCGGCAGTCCATTTCCGGCGTGAACATAGACGAGGAACTGTCCAACATGATCCGCTACCAGCACGGTTACAACGCGGCGGCGCGCTTCATCACCACCGTCAATTCCATGCTGGACACGCTGATCAACCGGATGGGGGTCTAGGAGCCTGTCGCGTTTAGGGTAAAAAATCGCCTGAAGGCGGTTTTTGGGGATTATAGCGCGAAGTCCCACCGACTATAGCGGGAACGTAAGAGTAAGGAGAATGATATGAGAAGAATATCGACGGATATGCCCAACGCCGACGTGCAGTATTACCTTAGGCGGCAGGAAGAGCGGCTTTCCGGCATACAGTCGCAGATTGCCTCGGAGAGCAGGCTCCGCGAACTGCGGGACGATCCGCTGGCCGCCGCCCACGCGGTACGCTACGAGTCCTACCTTGCCCGGCTGGAACGGTTTGAGAAAAACACCCTGTACGCCGGTGATCATTACAACGCGGCCTTCAACTACATGAACGAGGCGAACAGCGTGCTGCAGCGGGTGCGGGAACTGGCCGTGACCGGCGCGAACGGTACGTATAGCGGCGAAGACCTGAAACTGATGGGGGTGGAGATAAACGAACTGCTTAAGGAGCTTGCGGCCCTTTCCAATAAAGTGGGGCCGGACACGCGGCAGCTTTTTGCCGGGGACAAGGTGTTTACCGAGCCGTTCCGCGTTGTGGAGGGAACCGTCGCGGGCGGCGGCGAGAATATGGTGGTCAGGGTGGAATACCGCGGCGCGGGCGCTTCACGGAAAACCGAAATAAGCGACGGGACCTATCTGGACCTGGACATCGGCGGCGGCGAGGTTTTTTGGGCGGAGAAGATGCAGATCTTTTCGGGCGTGGACGCCACCGATTACCGGGTAAACGCGCCGGGCGCTTTCTTCCTTGACGGCGTCCGTATAGACGTCTCCGCCGGCGACACCCTTCCGGCGATTGTGGCAAAAATAAACGATTCACCCGCGCCGGTAAAGGCCTACATCGACCCGGAGAGCAGGGGCCTTGTCCTTGAGGGAACCAGCGCCCACCTCATCCGCGCCGAGGATTCCGTTGAGGGGCCGGCGGCCGGAACCGCGGTATTGCGCGATCTGGGCGTTATCCGGGGCAACATGGAGAACAACGCCCCCAATTGGGACAGTTCCGCGCGCGTGGCCGGCGGCTCCATGTTCGACATGGTAATCCGCCTGCGGGACGCCCTGTTCCGCGGGGATCAGGAGTTCATCGGCAGCCAGGGTATAGCGGGCATAGATCTGGCCCTGGACAACCTTGGCTCCCGGATTGCCGAAGTGGGCAGCCGGCAGGAACGCGCCGAAATGGCCTGGGTCAGGCTCAACCAGGAAATACCCGACGTTACCGCAAGCCTTGCCCGCGAATCCTCGGTCAGCATGACCGACGCCGCCACGGACCTCAAAATGACGCAGTTCGCCCACCAGGCAAGTCTGCAGACCGCGGCGCGGATTTTGCCGCAAACCTTACTTGATTTCCTGCGGTAAAACAGGGAACAATTGAGCCTGTTCCAAAACTGAAGTTTTGGAAGAGCCGCAATTAACGGAGAGGAGAGAACGGTGAAGGTTGCGACCAAGGCCTCAGGCCTGATTGAAGTGGACGAACGCCAGAAAATCACTTTTCCTGACGGGCTGTTCGGTTTCGAGGGTTTCAAAGAATACGTGCTGCTGGACGCCGACCGCCAGCCCTTTTACTGGCTCCAGTCCCTGGACGTGGAGCGGGTGGCCTTTATACTGGTGAACCCATTCCTTTTCAGGCCCGACTACGAGCTGAACATCAGCAACGAGGAAATGGCGGAAATCGGCATTTATTCCCCGGAAAAGGCGCTGATCTTTTCGATAGTGACCGTTCCGCCGGACGGCGCCATGACCGCCAACCTACAGGGACCGCTCATTATCAGCCGGGACACCCGGACGGGCAGACAGGCGATTCTCACGGACACCCGCTGGAAAACCAAACACGACATCATGGCTGAACTGGCCGGCGCGGGGAAATCATAATGCTCATACTATCCAGAAAAGTCAACGAAAAAATCATGATAGGGGATGATATTTCCATCTCCATTATCGAAGTGCGGGGCGATCAGGTACGGCTGGGCGTGGACGCTCCCAAAACAGTCAAAGTGTTCCGTCAGGAAGTATTCGACGCCATCAGGGCGGAAAACAAAGCCGCCGCGGAATCCGCGCCCGTCCTTCCCCCGCTGGACTTCGGCGGCGCGCACCGCGAAGTTTTGTAAGCGGGACAGGGGGCATAATTCGCGGAACAGGTAACCACGGACAAAAGAGCAGGGAGCAGTGAACATTCAACGGATCCAGAGAAATTGATATGGTTCCTGTTGTTCAATTTTTTCAAGTTCGTGATGATCGGAGGTAGCAAATTGGCCGGAAAGTTCTTTGGCAGTAGCAAGACCAATGGCATCGGCTAGAGAGATCCTATGGTATGTGCCCTTTTTCAGCTTTAAGCAGGGCAAGCAGCGCACAAGCATCAAGGACATACCTTACCATTCATTACCCCACCGGCGCTTGTCTATTTCGTTTTCAAGTTCTATATCTTTCCGCTGCATTTCCATAAACCGCTCAACAGTCAGGCTTGAATCTTTTGCCAAGCCCAACAGAGGATTTACCCATTTTTCCGAAGCGGCTTTCGTTGTTTCAGTCTCAAAAACCAGTGTGAGGGCGGCTTTTGCCCTTCCGGTGGGAATTTCAGGCGGAACTTCAATCACCAGCCGGTGGTCCGCCGGTATTTCTACGGTTTGTTCAATGGTCATTAGATGTTTCGAGCCTCCGCTTTTAAGTATGGCATAAAAAAGGGTGGAGGGTGAAGTGAGGATTGTTCATTTGCTCAATTTTCCCTTGACCGCCGGGCCAAACCGTACTACGCTGTTCCTCAAAGGAGATGATAATGCGGAAACACCAATGGTTTGGCAAAGCCGCCGTACTTGAGGAGGCGCTGCTTGCCTCCTGCGCGGCAATGGAAGGCGGCGGCGACCTTTCCCCTGAAGAGGCCGCGCCGAAGACCGCCGAGACTTTTCTTGACCGGGGCATTGCCTTTGCCGTCCGGGGGGAATACGACCGGGCTGTCGCGGACTTTAGCGAGGCGATTGACCGCGCCCCGGACTTGCGGGCCGCGTGGATGCTGAGGGGCAGGGCATGGTACGCCGGCGCGTCCCATGTAACCGGCGTGGGCGATAATTTCAGC
>JAISYA010000241.1 GCA_031270205.1 Treponema sp. | reverse complement strand
GTTACAAAGGGGCCGTTGTGCGCCCCGCCGCCGGAGACGGACCAGTCCACCCGCCCCTCATACTGCGGCCCGGCGAAGGAGCGCACCGGGGTCTCGCCGCCGTAGGGCGCGGGCACGTTGTAGGTCAGGGCCAGGTCGTTGACCGTCCGGAGGACGGCGCTCTGGGGCGTCTGGGGCGCGGACGCGGAACTCTGGTTCTGGTTCTTGTCGTCATCCTCCCGGTACCATTCCGCGATAATGGGGTTCTTGCAGGCGGCGAAGGCCAGCAGCAGCGCGCAGAGCGCGGGGAACAGGCGGCGGGCAGGCGTTTTACGCATGGTATATTTCTCCTTATATACAGGGGAGGGCGTTGCCAGGAGGCCGGTAAGCGGGAGGATAACGGAGCGAAAAGCGATTTCGTTTGGTAACGCGGGTATATTCACATGAATAACTATAAGACAGCTATGGCCCGCTGTCAAGGACCGGGGCGGTACACTGCCGCGCCCCGGTATGCCCTGCCCTTACCCGCGGCTTTCTATTTTTAGCGCCGATTGGTCATACTCATCAGGCGGAATATAGCCCAAAAGCTGGATACAGGTAGCCGCAATCGAGCTAATCCCCAGCCCCTCGTTAAGGCAGCCTTCTTTCGGCTCGTTGGGATATTCGCCCTGGTATTCGGGATCGTAGATAACGCAGGGTACCGGATTGAGGCTGTGGCTGGTTTTGGCTTTGGGGCTTCCGTCTTCCTTGAGGGAAACCGCGCCGGTTTTCTTGTCATGCTCGAACATGTCGTCGCTGTTGCCGTGGTCCGCGGTTATTACCATGACCGCGCCGGCCGCGTTTACCGCTTTGGCGAGCCTGCCGAGCTGTAAGTCCATGCTCTCCATGGAACAGACCACCGCCTGGTAGACGCCGGTGTGTCCCACCATGTCGCCGTTGGGATAGTTGAGCCTGATAAAATCGTATTTACCTGAGCCGACGGCCTCGATTACCTGATCGGTGATTTCCGCGCATTTCATCCAGGGACGCTGCTCAAAGGGAACCACGTCGCTCTTTATCTCCACATAGTCTTCCAGCCTGTCGTCAAACTTGCCGCTGCGGTTGCCGTTGAAAAAGTAGGTAACGTGGCCGTATTTTTGGGTTTCGGAAATGGCGAGGGTACGCACACCGGCGGCCGCCAGGTACTCGCCCATGGTGCGGTCAATTGAGGGGGGGCTGACCAGATAGCGGCGGGGGACATGGAGATCGCCGTCGTACTCCATCATTCCCGCGTAACAGACTTTGGGCCGCCGTCCGCGGTCGAAATGGTCGAACCGCTCTTCCTCAAAAGCCGCGGTAATCTCCAGCGAACGGTCCCCCCGGAAATTGAAGTACACTACCGAGTCCCCGTCTTCGATTGTGCCGATGGGCTTGCCCGCTTCGGCTATGACAAATTCCTTTAAGTCCTGATCGATAATGCCGGGGATTTCTTTGCGGTAGGCTTCCACCGCTTCCCGCGCGGAGGCGAACTGGCGGGCGGTTCCCCGCACGTGAGTCTGCCAGCCCCGCTCGACCATGGACCAGTCCGCGCCGTAGCGGTCCATGGTGATCCACATCCGCCCGCCGCCGGAGGCAATTTTTGCGTCAAAGGCCGGGCCTTCCCCCTGAGCGCCGCGCTGCTCTTTCAAAAACGCCTCAAAGGGGTCCACATATTCCAGGGCGCTGGTTTCCCCTACGTCGCGGCCGTCAAAGAGTATGTGCAAGCGGACCCGCCCGACCCCTTCTTTTTTGGCCCGCGCGATCATCGCCTTGAGATGGTCCAGGTGGCTGTGCACATTGCCGTCCGAGAAAAGGCCGATAAAATGGAGCGTAGGGGCGCGCCCCCCGGCGCCGTCTTTCACATTGGAGATAATTTCCTTCCAGGCCCGCCCTTCGAACATGGCCCCGGTTTCAATGGATTTTGAAACGAGCGCCGCGCCCTGGCTGAATACCCGTCCGCATCCCATAGCGTTATGCCCCACCTCGCTGTTGCCCATATCGTCGTCCGAGGGGAGGCCCACGGCGGTCCCGTGCGCTTTGAGCCGCGTATTGGGGCTGCCCGCCCTGATGGCCGCAAGATGGTACATCTTTGAATCGGCGACCGCGTCGCCTTCTGTATATTTTCCGTAACCGACGCCGTCCATGATGACCAGCACTACCGGCCCGCGCCGGCCTTTCCACGAAGGATTTTTCTTCAGGGCTTCCACTGTGTTCTCCTTAATTATCGGACATTCTTTTGGGGCCTCCGGCAGTTTCGATTTTTGGAGGCTTCGGCAGCATTATAGCGGAAAATCGCCGATTACAGTAGTGGCCGCGTTGCCTCAAAATTAATCCAGCCGTTACTCCGTCAGGTTATACACATTCATCTCGATAAAATTGAGCAGTTCTTTTTGGGAAAGCTCGTCCAGGTCTTGGATGCCCGAAAGAAAGGTTTCCCAGTTTTCGACAAATTCCGCGGCGACCCGGCGGCTTAAGGGGAGCTGCTTGCCGGCGAGGATCGCCTCGCTGTTTTTATCCCGCAAAATGGCGGCGGTTTTATACACAACCCTGATGTCGGTAAGGGCGTTCTTCTGGGTCTTCACCAGAAAGACCACTACCCCGCCGTTTCCCCGGCGGCCTTTGGAGAATTTCTTGTACACCGAATAGTTCCACTGATCCAGGGGGATTCGGACGCGGGTGAGCAGCTCCTGGTCTTTGAGGGCGGTCGGCCCCGGCAGGGAGGAAAAACGGGAGGCCGATATCCAGCGGGAGGATTGGGCGCTTCTCAGTTCGTACTGGGCGTCAAGGGCCGTGAGGGCGGCGGACGCGTCAAGGCGCCCGGCCGGATAGCAGATGTTGCCCCCTATGGTGGCGATGTTCCGCAACTGCGCTCCGGCGATGTTTTCAAGGCAGTCCCTGAAGGCTTCGGGGACGATTTTTCCCAGCCGGATGATCTGGCTGAGTTTTACCATAGCGCCGATTTCCAGATAGCGCTCGCTTCTTGAGATCCGCTGTAAATCCTCAAGTTTATCCAGGGAAAGGATAACAGGCGGCAGTTCCAGCGTACGCCTGCCCTGGTCCCGGATGAGGCCGGTGCCGCCGGCATAGGGGACCGCGCTGTCGAAGCGGCCCCAGGCGGAAAAGAGTTCCTGAAAGGTGGCGGGAAAAAAAACCTGGTTAAGAGGCGCGGCCATAGAGCCTCCGCTGGCGGATGTCCGCCATAATGGTCAGGGCTTCCACCAGCTTTTCCGGGTCCGTGCAGCGGCATTTGATCCCGCTGAAACCGGCAAGAATGTCCTCCCGCGCGGGGCGCTCCTTCTGTTCCAGCAAAGCCCAGGCGGCCAGTATTTTGCCGGTGTCGCAGTACCCGCAGTTTTCGGTATTAGCCTGAGCAAAGCCGGTCATAATGTCCTGGTATTCGTCGGTCTGGGAAAAGCCCTCAATGGTGATAATCTCGCTGCCCCTGATTCTGAACGCGGGGATAAAGCAGGCGGGACTGAGCCTGCCGTTAAAAATAACCGAGCATACCCCGCACTTGCCGTTCAGACAGCCGGACTTTGCCCCCAAAAGCCCGAAATTCCCCCGCAGTATGTCGATAAGCCTGACATCCCCCTCGCAGCGGACCACGACGTCTTCCCCGTTCAGAATAAAACCGATGGTCATGGTTCCTCCGTTTTCTTGAGCTTTCCCGCTTCCCAGATATCCTCGCGCGTCAGGGGGATCGACTGAAAATGGTGATCCATTGCCTGGGAAACGGCGTGCACATAGGCGGCGGGCACACAGCAGAACGGCAGGTCGCCTATTCCCTTTGGCTCATTGGTATCGTTCCAGATAAAGTCAATGTGGACGGAAGGTATCTCGCCGGGGCTGGGGATGTCGTAATTTGCAAATTGGGCCCAGGACAAGACGCCGTCGCTATAGGCAATTTGTTCCCGAAAGGCCCAGCCCAGAGCCTGTACCGTCGATATTTTGAGGCTCCTTCTGGCCCGCTCTTCGGAGAGGATCTTTCCCCCGTCAACGCCCATCCACACCCCGCGTATCCGCGGGATGTACTCGACCGGGTCCACTTCCACTTCCACTACCGCGGAGGCCCAGCCGGGCCGGGAAAAACCGGCCGCGTCCAGTATTGCCCCTTCAAGCGGCGGAAAGCGTTCTTCCCATAGGGGGCTTGTTCGGGGCCGGACGGTTTTGCGCACCCTAATGGGCAGGGGGTCGCGGAAGCGCTGTTTCCGTATGGCAAGGCAGGCCTGTTCCACGAGCCTGGTCAGAACCGAGATATTCCGCGAGGCGCAGGCCGGGCCGGAATCCGGGGAAGCGGCGTTATTGATGATTCGCACCGCTCCCGCGTCTATAGAAAGAATCTCCTGCGCCATAGCCGCCCAGATACGGCCGTAATCGTTGTAGCCGGCCGTGCTGGTCGCGATTTCCAGCGAGGCGTCCTTTCCAAGGGTCAGCTCAATGGCATAATTACCCTTGTCCGCGCCGGGGTACAACATGCCGTTAGCCTGATAGCCCAGCGCGATACCGATGCCCCGAAGGGTCTCGCCCTTGTCCGCCCAGTTGTTGCGCGGGGAATTCCGCGCAAGGCGCTGGCGGCGCTCCTGCCTGAGCAGCTCGTAGGAGGCCCATTTGCGGTAATAATCGCTCATGGCCGCGGCGGTATCCAAAAGCTGCTCCCCCGGCGCGGACTCCTTAAAGGCGGGGCCGAGGGGAAGGGAACCGTTTCCGGGAAAGCGGTTTTTCCGCCATTCGGCGGGGTTGTGTTTGCGCGTGTCCGCGACATGGGAAAGGTGCCGTTCCAGGGCGAAAAAGCCCTGGGCAAGGCCGAAACCGCAAAAAGGCCCCTGGGGGGGGATATTGGTCCTGACCGCCGCGCCCGAAAGCTTAAGGTTGTCAAAACGGTATACGCCGAGGCTCCCCAGGCAGGTCTGGTCGAGTATTTCGGCGCTGTTAATCCCGTAAGCGCCCAGGTTGACCGTTACCTGTATCTCCGAGCCGATAATTTCACCCTGCGCGTCAAGGGCGCTTGAAACACTGATCTCCGAGCCGTTCCGCTTGGGCGAATAGCGAAAATCCTCTTCCCTGGTGAGTATGAAGCGCACCGGCTTTTTGGTGATCCACGCCCCCAGCGCGGCGTGGCAGGCGATGAGCGAGGGATACCAGATTTTGCCGTCCATGTGCAGACCGGTAAAGGCGGACTGTACCCGCACCAAAGCGCTTTCCATTTTCAGAACCTGCGCGACCGAGCGCTTCACATGGAAAGGCCACTGGGTGGCGGTATGCACCACCAGGGTTTTGCCGGAATGTTTCCCGCCTTCCCCGCCGCCTGCATTGTCCGTTTCAAGCCAGGCCACCGCGCCCACCGGCTCGGCATACCAATGCTCCTGAATGCCGGTACGGTAATCGCCGCGCATAATGCTCGCCGCCCGCGCAAAGGCCGCCTCCGGATCGCCGGCGCGGATTTCACGCCGGGCAAGGACCGCGTCGTCCACAACGGCGTGGGCCGCGAAAACCGGCGTCTCCGCTTCGGCGATAACCGTACACTGCGCCGCGTACTCTTCCAGCATGGTCCGGTCCGGCCCCAGGAGCAGGGCCACCGGCTCCCCAATATAGGAAAGCCGGTCGCCCGCGAGAATCGGCATATCCGAATTCTCAAGCCGGTTCTTGCCGGGAATGTCCGACGCGGTGATGAGCGTATAGCTGCCGGGCAGTTTGGGACATTCAAGGGATTGCAGCCGTCCCCTGGCAAGCGGGGACCTGATAGTAAGCCCGCAAAGGGTATGACGCGGGTAGATGTCTTCCACAAAACGGGGCTTATCCATTGCCTACACAGTATACGCGCCGGCAATGGATTTTACAACCGAGATAACCCGCTCAACCTGCGCCCCGCTCATCCCCGGCCAGATGGGAAGGGATATTTCCCGCCTGAAACTCCGCATGGTTTCGGGGAAATCCGCTTCGGCAAGGGAATAGCGGTTTTTATAGAACGGCATGGTATGCAGGGGGATAAAGTGTACCGAAACGCCGATGTTCCGCTCTTTGAGCTTTTCAATAAAGCCGTCTCGGGAGATACGCAGGGCCGCGGGATTAAGGCGCAGGGGATACAAATGCCGCGCGTCCCCTTCCCCGCCGGGAGGGATGAAAAAACGGCCGTCGCCGCCAAAAGCCCCGTCGTAGGCGGCGGCGATGTTCCGGCGCATGGAGAGCAGTTCCCACGCCCGCGAAAGCTGGACCCTGCCCAGCGCGGCCAGGATGTCCGGCAGATTGTACTTGTAGCCCGCTTCCACCACTTCGTAATACCACGAGGCGGCGGTATCGGTGTAGCGGTTCCACACGCTCCGGTCTATACCGTGGGAACGCATGAGCGAGACGCGCCCGGCAATGCCCTCGTTTTTACAGACCACCATGCCCCCCTCGCCGGTAGTGAGCGTTTTGGTGGCGTAAAACGAAAAAACGCCGGCGTCGCCGATTGTCCCTGCCCAGGACCCGTCGGCGAGGACGCTGGGAAAAGAATGCGCCGCGTCTTCTATCACCGGTAAATCGTAGCGGCGGGCAATATCCATAATCGCGCCCATATCGCAGGGAAGCCCCCCGTAATGAACGGGGATCAGCGCTTTGGGTTTCTTCCCCCGGAATCGCCGGTACGCCGGGGGCAAACCGGCGCGGCGCGGCGCGGAAAGGAGGCCCTCCAGGGTTTCCGCAAGGGCCGCCGGATCAATATGGAAGCCGCCGGGAACCACGTCAACAAACAGCGGATCGGCGCCCAGGGTACGGACCACCCCGGCGGTGGACGCGAAAGTATAAGAAGGAAGCAGCGCGAGATCGCCCGCCCCCACGCCGCAGGCTTCCAGGGCCAGGTGCAGGCCGCTCGTGGCGGAATTGACCGCCAGGCAGTGAAGCCCCGTTACGCCGCCTGCGGGGGCGGAAGCAGCGCCGCCCGCGAGAAACTCCTGAAACTCCCGCTCAAAAGAGAGCGCCTCGCCGCCGGTGGTAAGCCAGCCGGAGCGGAGCACCCGGAGCGCCGCTTCCTCTTCTTCGGCGCCGATAAACGGCCGGGCAAAAGGCACCCCCGGCGCGTCGTCCAAAGCCGCAGTATTCGCCATTGGTCCAGTGTAGCCTTCTTTACGGATTTCCCGCAAGCGCAGAGAACAGAGAGCAGTGAGCAAAGAGCGAAATTTCCGCTTGACTGTTGGCTTAAACCATGCTACACTGCCTCACATGAAAAGAGCGAAGATGAAGATTTTTTGTACTTTTTGCTTGCTTTTTAGCGCGTTTGCGGGTATAATCTCTCTCTCTCTCTCTCTCTCTCTCTCTCTCTCTCTCTGTATATACTCACCTGAATCTCTTTTTTGGGGGAGGACTCTGCCCGCAGAGCATCTCCCCTTTTTTATCCACGCAAAAATGCCGGACGCCTCCGTATGGGGCATACCGGCTTTTTTTATTTCCTCATTAAAAGGAGTAACGTATGAAAAGCAAGAATCTGTTCGGCATTGCCGTACTCGCGGCAATGGGTATCCTCTTTGCCGCCTGCCCCACCGGCGGCGGCGGGGGAGGTGGGGAAGCCCCCACCCCGGTGACTACCACCACGGTTTTCGAAAACGCGGATAGCGAATTAACCATTACTCAAACTTCGTCCCGATCCGCACGGGCGCTGGTTAACGGCAGTGGTACGTATGTACTGAAACAGGGCAATCCACTGGCAGAGATCAGCAAAGGCGCGGTCACGATCAGCGGCGGCGGTGTTACGGTCCGGTTTACGCCCAGCGCCAGCGGACAACAACCGTTTCAAGTGACGATCACCGGGGGCGCGATGACGGCAATTACCATACAGGTTTCCGGCGGTCCAACTATCACCATTAGCGGCCTTACGGAAGACGTTGGCGGCGGCGAATACTCGATCGGCGAAACCGGCCCCGGTGGCGGCCTTGTGTTTTATGACAAGGGCAGCTATTCAGATGGTTGGCGGTATCTGGAAGCCGCTCCTGCATCAACGGAGTGGGTTAGTAAAGATCGTGGCGCGATGGGCGAAACTTTAGGGACGAATACCAGTATAGGCAGTGGAAAGACGAACACGGCAAAGTTTGTCGCCAAGGAGACAGAACTGGGCGAAAGCGACACAGCGGCACTGCTCTGCGACGGGCTTAACTTCGGCGGCAAAGACGACTGGTTCCTGCCCAGCAAGGACGAGCTGAATGAGATATATACGAATCTGAAGGCATCTGGTAAGGGTGATTTTACAGGCGAAGGTTACAAGTCTTCTTCCGAAAGCGACCTTACTCACCTGTGGCAACAGAATTTCAACAATGGCACCCAGAGTGGGGGCGGTGAAAAATGGAACGTTCGAGCTGTCCGGGCTTTTTAACCATTTACGCGGCGGCAAAAAGGAGTACAGTATGGCTATTGATTTTACCGTAAAAGACCTGATCCACAAGATCATCGCCAAGTTCGTCCACGCATATCTGCCGGACGCCAAAAAACCCTACAACCTCAGGGCCGTCCTCCAGCCGGAGCTGGACATCCACGGCATCGCCAGCAAAGCCGATGTCTACAACATCGAAACCGACCCCAAGGTTATCGAAGAGGGCCTTACCGCCGCCTGCGAGCTTATCTACTACCTTACCGCGGACGGGTACAAGATCAAAACGCCCCTCTTCAACCTGCGCGTCCGTCTCCCCGGCGAGTACGAGGGCGCGGAAATCCACCTGAACGAAGGCCTGTACCCGGAGGTACGGCTCCAGACGAGCGCCGATTTCCGGCAGTACATCCGCGAGCGGGTGCAGGTAGCCTTTGACGGCTTTGCCGACGACGAGGGCCTTATCGCCGAGGCGCTGGACGAAAAGACCGGGCAGATAGACGAAGTGGCCACCCGCTGGGTAAACGCACGCGCAAGCGTGCAGTTGAGCAATGCGGCATAGCGTAGGCCCAATGGCCGCCCCTGTATACCGGAGGCCGCGCGGCGGCCGGTGGCAACATCCTGACCATCCGTGGCTACGGGCTGAAGATCGAGAGCGATGCGGCGCACGAGCTGCAGACGGGCGTGTTCTTCCAGCCGGCGTCGGGCGTACCCCCCAAGGCGGAAATTATCGCGGTGAACGAGCCGAAGACGCTGAAAGTGGTGGTTCCCTCGACGCTTACCGCCGGGACGGAGTATCACCTGCGCATTTTCACGATGGGT
>JAISYA010000215.1 GCA_031270205.1 Treponema sp. | reverse complement strand
CTTGTCGGCCATACCTGGACACGGCTTGAAGAAAACATTGTGCGGGGGCTGCGGCTTCCCCGTGTTCTCCTGGGGCTTATCGTGGGCGCGTCCCTCGCCGTTACCGGCGTGACCATGCAGGCCCTGGTGAGGAATCAACTTGCGGATCCCTTTATTCTGGGCGTGTCATCAGGCGCGGCCGCGGCCGCCACACTGGGTATGCTTTTCGGCGTTTTTTCATTTTTAGGGACCTATTCGCTTTCGATTAGCGCCTTTATTGGTTCGGCGCTTACCATTATTTTTGTTTATATTATATCCCGGGTACGGGGGCGGATTAATATCACCCAGCTTTTGCTTTCCGGCGTTGCCGTCTCCATGATTATGGACGGCGTTACACGGATCATTACCCTGTCCGCGCCAAACGCGCTGGGTCTGCATAACGCGACATTCTGGATGTCGGGGAGCCTTGCCGGCGCGCGCTGGGCATATCTCACCCTTCCTGTTGCCGTGCTTGTCCTCTGCATGATAGTCCTTATAGTTAATTACCGCACACTTAATCTCCTCCTGCTTGGCGATGAGAGCGCCGGCGCGCTGGGCGTCAATGTCAGGCGGACACAAAAAATGCTGGTGCTGGTTGCCTCGCTTATGGCGGGGACAACGATTGCGGTGAGCGGCACAATCGGCTTTGTGGGCCTTATGGTCCCGCATTTCAGCCGCCTCCTCGTCGGAGCGGATCATAAGCGGGTGTTGCCGGTCGCGGCGCTGTCGGGCGGCATCCTCGTTGTCTGGGTTGATGTCGCGGCGCGGACACTCCTTGCGCCCGAAGAATTGCCGGTGGGCATACTGACGGCGATTATAGGCGGGCCGCTCTTTATCTTTCTTTTGAAGCGTAAAACAGGGGGAACCTGATGGCAGAAACACGGCTTGCAATAAACAACCTACAATTTTCGTACACCGACACAGTCACCATTGAGGATATATGCCTTACTGTGCAAAAAGGCGAATTCATCGGCATTATAGGCCCGAACGGCTGCGGGAAATCTACGGTGCTCAAAAACATCTACCGCGCCCTTTCGCCCGACACCGGTTCCATTGCCCTTGACGGCGAAAATATCTTCCGAATGCGCTATCGCGAGACGGCGCTGAAAATTGCCGTTGTCGGCCAGGAAAACGAAACGCCCTTTGATTTTCTGGTTGAGGAAATTGTCGCAATGGGGCGGAGTCCGCATAAAAAGCTTTTTGACCCGGATACCGCAGAGGACGCTCGTATTGTGCATCACGCCCTTGAACACCTGGGCATGGCGGATATGGCAAAACGGAACTACAAAAATCTTTCGGGGGGCGAAAAACAGCGGACCCTGATAGCCCGGGTTATCGCGCAGGAATCTGATTTTCTTATCCTCGACGAGCCGACAAACCACCTTGACGTTAGTTATCAGATTCAGATTCTCGATTTTGTAAAACGACGCAGCGCCGAAGTGGGGGTGACGGTGCTTTCGGCGATTCATGACCTTAACATGGCCGCCCTCTACTGCGACCGGCTTTACGTGATGAAAGAAGGGCGGGTTGTGCTTTCGGGAACGCCGGAGGAAACGCTGACGCCGGAACGCATCTTTTCGATTTATGGCGTACATTGCGATACGGCGATTCACCCGGTAACGGGCAAGGTGGTAATTACGTACATACCGGAGAAAATTTATTTTTCGCACGTGAATGTGTAGAAAAATAGTTTAATACATTTTTGGAGGACCTATGAAGAAGTATTTTGTGTTTGCAGCCGCCGGACTTGTTATTGTTCTTCTGTCGCTTTCATGTGATCGCAAGGGCGCGTCCAACGCTGGCCAGGAAACTCGGACGGCAGGCGCCTTTACGCCGCTTGTCTTTGACAACTACGGCAGAACAGTTACCGTAACCGGACGGCCTGAAAAGGTTCTTGCCCTGGGGCCGAACTGCGCGGAAACGCTTGTGGCGCTGGGACTTGCCGATTACATTGCGGGGACCAGTCTTCGCAATCACAGCCGGGGCCCCCTGCCCCAATACGAGGAGGCTTTCAAGAGAATCCCCGAACTGAACCACGGTTCCGCAACCCGGGAAGCGGTTATTTCAAGCGGCGCTGATTTTATCTACGGCATCGACTGGGAATTCGGCGGCGACGGCCTTGACATTGACGAGCTTGCCGGCTACGGCATGACCGTGTATATGGATGCCGCCCAAACGCTGGAGCAAACGTATCAGGAAATTAACGACATCGGGAAGATATTCGGCGTAGAGGACCGCGCCGCTACATTCGTCGCCGGCCAGAAGGCGCGTATCGCTTCGGTAAAGCAGAAGCTTGAGGGCAGGGCGCCGGTAAAGGTCCTTGTCTACGACAGCGGGAACGACGGCGTTTTTACCTGCAGCGGCGCCAATTTTGAGACCCTGCTTATTAACGAGTCGGGGGGCAAGAATGTATTTGACGATCTTCGGGAAAAAGCCTGGGTTACCGTGAGTTACGAGGAGGTCCTTAAACGCTCGCCTGAGGCGATCATCATTCATGATTATGATTCGCCTTCGGTGGAAGCAAAACTGGCGGAAATAAAGGCTAACGACACCCTTTCACAGCTTGACGCGGTAAGGAACAACCGCTTTGTCATTATTGAGCTTGAAAGCGTTCTGCCGGGGGACCGCCTTGCCTACACGGTGGAGAAACTCGCGAAGGGCTTGCCCCCGGAGATTAGTTTCTGAGCGAAAACTGCTTCGCGCTGCTGACTATTGCAGGGAGAAAGGGTTATGGAAACGGCCTATGACAGCATGAGTGATTTTGAGCTTGAAATATTGCTGGCGAATACGCAACGCAGGCATGATGACAAGGAGGATGAACGGAATTTAATACTCGAACAATCACAGTTCGGGCAGCACATAAGCAGCAAATACATCCGGTCTCACTGCGAAAGAATAGAACGGGAGATTGAATCGCTGAAAAGCGCTGCGGAGGAGATAGAAAAAGAAATGGAAAATAGAAAAAACTAAAGATAAATGTTTTCAGTATTGAAGACAGAAAGTTTTCATTTTTTATTGGAAGGAGCATTTATGAAAAAGACAATAGGGTTGTTCGGAAACTTCAGTTTCCAAACAAATTCTTCTTAAAACAGCAAAATAGGGAGCATTTTGCAAGGAGTTGTTCAATAACCAAGCGGGTTACTGAATAACTCCATTCTTGCTTGCGGCTCTGATCGGCCTGTTGTCCGGTATTTTTATGGTTAAACGTCATGAGTCCAAACCACAGCCAGACGGCAAATGTATACAGGAGTGTCCCTTGAAAGTAATCGTACAGTCAAAAAACGCTACTGCGATAAGCAAGTGTATCGCCTGCGGTATTTGCGCCAAAGTCTGTCCGCAGGGCATCCTATACATAAAATCCGATGAGGCGGCGTAATGTTTAAGCCGCCGCTCCGGGGTTTCGGAACAGGTGGACTCACCGTAGCGGGCGCGGCGCCGGTGAAAACCTTCGGCGGCTTCGCTAGTGTTCTGTCCTATTCGGATAGCAAACGCTACGGTTTCGTTAATTCTTTGAACCGCAAGGAATTAACGAAAATATGTATTTCCCCGTTTGTTTAGGACAGAACACTAGCCTTTGTGTTTGTCTCCGGCCGCTTGACACCATTTGGCGGCAGCGCCTATAACAGACCATGCGGCACGAAGCCGCATGATTTAACCCTGCTTTGTCCCACGAAGGGACGTTGAGCGTGAACGGCTCTTTCTTTATTCATTAACTCATCCCACGAAGGGATAACCAGAATTGTTTCGTGAGAAACTTTTCCACGCCGGAGATGAACGTATTATATCCACGCACAAATTTTTTTGTAGGACTAGCATATATGGTTTTTGACCCTTTTAAAGAGAAGTATGTCATAACTGTTCGGCCGGGGATTGCTGTCTCTGGTTGAATGGTTAGTATCATAAAGCAAGGAGACATTTTTTATGGCATCATATCGCTATCACCTGGGCGCCTATGGACGCCTGGCGCTCTATGTCGGCGCAATTAAACATGAAGTGGCAATCAAAGTCATTATCAGCCTGGGGGTCAACGCCACCTACATCGCACAGGCCGTCCTCATGGCCCGGGCGGTGTCCCTCGTCTTCTCCCGCAGCCCCCTCTCCACCCTCATCCCCTATATTCTGGGGGCTCTGGGAGCGGTGGCGGTCCGGGGAATTTTGTCGCGGCGCTTTGAGATCTACGCCAAAGTCATGGCCGCCAAGGTGAAAACCAAAATACGCTTCCTCGTCTTTGACAAGATCCTCCGTCTCGGACCGGGCTACATTCACCATCAACGGAGCGGCAGGATACAATCCATGACACTGGACGGCATCGAATCCCTTGAGCCTTTTCTGGTCAACTACGTGCCCCACATCGTCAGTATCGCTATCACCGGCTTTGCCATCGGCCTCTACCTGTTCCGCCTCGACTGGCTCACGGGCCTGGCAACCATCGTCGCCATGCTCCTCTGTGTGGGGGTCCCCTACCTCACCGTCCCCCTGGTGAGCCGCAGCATCGTTAGTTACTGGCGCAGCTACGCGTCATTAAACGCCCAGTATGTGGATTCTATCCAGGGCATGAACACCCTCAAGGCATTTAACGCGGGAAAGAAGAAGGGAGCGGAACTTGCCGCGGATGCCCTGGATTTTTACCGGAATCAGATTCGCAATACTACCTACTCCCTCATTGATTCGGGGCTTATGATGCTGCTCATGGGGGTAGCATCTTGCATCACAGCAGCCCTCGCCGCATACCGCACCGATCTGGGGATTATCACTGCCGGCTCCGTGGCAGTATTCCTGTTCCTGGGCATTGAGTGCGCCCGGCCCATGGCGGACCTTAATGCGTACTGGCACAACAGTTTCCTGGGCCTTTCGGTGGCGGAAGGGCTCTTTACGATCATTGATAGGGAACTGTCGATCACAGAGAAAGACAAACCCGACACCCTTTCTCTTGACCGGACGCTTCCTGAAGTCGCTCTGCGGAGCCTGAGCTTTGCCTACCGGGCCGACGCCAGAGCGGCCCTCCAGGGGGTGAGTCTGGACATCGGCGCGGGGCAGACCGCGGCGGTGGTGGGGCCTTCGGGGTCCGGAAAATCAACCCTGGTGAATCTGCTGCTGCGTTTTTATGATCCCCAGGAAGGGGAGATACGCATTGGCGGGACGGATATTCGGGACTATGGATTGGACTATCTGCAAAGCAGGATAGCTGTGGTGTTTCAGGAGACCTACCTTTTTAGCGGGACTATCGGGGAAAATATCAGGATGGCCCGGCCCGACTCTGATGACGCGGCGGTGATCCGCGCCGCCCAGGCGGCCAATGCCCATGACTTTATCATGGCCCTTCCCCAGGGCTACCAGACCCCCATCAGCGAACGGGGGGCCACGCTTTCAGGGGGAGAGCGGCAACGGCTTGCAATAGCCCGGGCGGTGTTAAAGGACGCGCCCCTCCTCATCCTGGACGAGGCCACTTCCAGCGTGGACGCCAAAAGCGAAGCGCTGATTCAACAGGCCCTTGAGAGAATCATGAAGGATCGCACCACCATCGTGATTGCCCACCGGCTTTCGACCATTAAAAACGCGGACAAAATATGTGTCCTTGACGAAGGGCGGCTGGTTGAGGAGGGGACCCATGAACAGTTATTGGCCCGTAACGGTGTATATGCCCGTCTGATAAACACCCAGCGGAAGACCGGCGAGTAAGGAGGAAAACTATGCATAAAAAACAAAGCTCTATAAACACTACCGGGGGCGAGGGGCAGCGGCTTAAAAACGTGGCACGGCTTGCCGCTTCCATGAAGCCCTATTTCCCGGAGATGATCGGCGCTATGGTGAGCGCCTTCCTGAAACACCTCGCGAACATTGCCTCCGCGGGCCTTGTGGCGTATATGGCGGCCCTGGCCATGGAGGGGCGGCTTGGGGAGCGCTTCGGCCTGCTTTTCATCTGGCTCTGCGCCTGCCTTGTTACGAAGGCGCTGATGTGCTACGGAGAGATGTGGTTTGGCCATGACGTGGCCTACCGGGTGTTGAAGGACTTCCGGATCAAACTCTACGATAAGGTTGAAGCGCTATCCCCGGCGTTCCTGCTGGAGAAACATTCAGGCCAGATAGGGGCGACATTGATGGGGGATGTGGAAATCCTGGAGTGGTTTCTGGCCCATACCTTCGGCTCGGCCCTCGTGGCGGGGCTGATAACACTGCTGCTACTGGCGGCCCTGGCATGGATACACGGAGCCTTGTCAATCCTGATGCTGGTCTTTGCCGTCCTGGTGAGCGCCACCCCGTTCATCTTTCAAAAACGGGCGGACACCCAGGGGCGGGAGGTGCGGGAAAAACTGGCGGTGGCTAACGCTGTAACTATAGAAGGGATCCACGGGCTGCGGGACCTTTTGACCCTGAACTATCTGGAACGCTACAAGGCAAAGAACCGGGAGGCCATGCAGGATCTGTACCGGGCCCAGATAAAGTACAGCCGCCGGCAGGGGGTGGAGACCATGCTGATGCAGTTCTGTGTGGGGAGCTTTACGGTTATCGTGATGGGATTGGCCGCAGTTTTTGTGTCCCAGGGGCTCATTCCCTTTTCCGTATACCCGGTGGTGGTGATGCTGTCGGCGCTGTTGTTTTCTCCCCTGATTGAAGTATGCGGCGCGGCCCGCAACCTGGGGCTGGTCTTTGCCGCGGCAAACCGGCTGCAGGTGGTGTTCGACACCAGGCCGGTGGTACAGGACGAAGAACAGGCCGCCGATACGGAAGGCCCCCTGGAAGGCAGTATCAGTTTTGATCAGGTTTCTTTCAGTTATCGTCCGGAACTGGCCCCGGTGTTGCACGACGTGGGTTTTGATGTCAAGCCCGGGGAAACGGTTGCCCTGGTGGGCCCTTCCGGGGCGGGGAAATCAACCTGTGTAAACCTGCTGCTGCGGTATTGGGACCCCCAATCGGGGAGCATCCGGCTTGACAACCGGGACCTCCGCCGCATCCCTTTGAACAGCCTGCACGACATGACCTGCGCGGTCCTCCAGGACGTGTACCTCTTTAATATATCGGTCCGTGAAAATATCCGCCTGGGCAATGTGGATGCGGACGACGAGGCGGTCATAGCGGCGGCAAAAGCGGCCTATGCCCACGACTTTATCCTGTCCCTGCCCAGGGCTTACGATACCCTCACCGGCGAGCGGGGGATCCGGCTGTCCGGAGGCCAGCGGCAGCGGGTGGCCATAGCCCGGGCGATTCTGAAGAACGCCCCGGTCCTGATCCTTGACGAGGCGGTGGCAAACCTGGACGCGGAAAGCGAGCGGCACATCCGGCTGGCCCTGAAGGAACAGCTTGCCCACCGGACCATCCTGATGGTGGCCCACCGGCTGTCAACGATTATGTCGGCGGACAAGCTCATCGTCCTTAATGAGGGGCGGGTTGTGCAAATCGGCTCCCCTGGCGCCTTGATAAACCAGGATGGCTTCTACAAGGGCCTGGTTTCGGATCAGTTTGATACCGCGGGGGCGCTGCTTTAATCCATGGAATAATGCCTATAAAACGCTTGACAGGCCCCTCCACCTTGTGGTATGGTTTGGCAACGGCATGAAGCCGGGGTCTAAGGAAGAATCCTCAGTAATAATCACGGTCCGTAAAAAACAACACAAGACGCTCCCATGAAGGGAGAGGGAGTGGAGCAGGGCGGCTCGTTTGCCGCTTGGGTTATCGCCGGGCTTGTTTCCGCGCCGGGGTATCAGGCCAGTCTGATAAATCCGGCCGGGAAACCGGAAAAAATTATGTGAGGAGTGTGACTATGCACATGGCAGACGCTTTAATCTCTCCCGCTGTTGGCGGGACGGCTTGGGTGGCAAGCGCCGCGGCAGTGGCGTACGCGACGGCAAAAATCAAAAACGAACTGGGAGAAAAAAAGGTGCCCCTTATGGCGGTGGCCGGGGCCTTTGTCTTTGCCGCCCAGATGATCAACTTTACGATCCCGGCCACGGGTTCAAGCGGGCATATAGGGGGCGGCATCCTGCTTGCGGGCTTGCTCGGCGCTTTCCCGGCGCTGCTTACCATCGCCGCTGTGCTGGCGATACAGTGCCTTTTCTTCGCCGACGGCGGCCTCCTTGCCCTGGGTTGCAATATCTTCAATATGGGGGTCATTCCCTGTTTGGCGGTGTATCCCCTGATCTTCAAACCCCTGCTGCGCGGGGGCTATACGGTAAAACGGATCAGCCTTGCGTCGATTGTGTCGGTGGTGGCGGGCCTGCAGATCGGCGCCTTTGGGGTGGTTCTGGAGACCCTGGCTTCGGGGGTGACGGCGCTTCCCTTCGGCGCTTTTGTGGCGCTTATGCAGCCCATCCACCTGGCCATCGGCGTTGTCGAGGGTATAGTCACCGCCGCGGCGCTCGATTTTGTGTTTGCCATGAGGCCCGAGATTCTCGAATCAAGCGGATCGGGGGTTTCCCTGCCCCAGGCGGTTTCGGTAAAAAAAACGCTGCTTGCCCTGGGGGCGGCGACTCTGGTGGTGGGCGGCATACTTTCACTATTTGCCTCCGCCTACCCGGACGGCCTTGAATGGTCCATGGAAGGCGTGGCCGGAACCGCGGAGCTTGAGGCCGAGGGCCCGGCTTTCCGTCAGGCCGAGGCGATCCAGGAGGCCACCGCGTTCATGCCCGACTATGGCTTTCCTTCCGATGAAGAAGGATCCGCCGCGGGGACCGCGGTGGCGGGCATTGTGGGTTCCCTCCTGACCTGCGCTCTGGCGGGGCTGGCGGGCTTTGTGATATGGCGGGTAAAGAACAGCAGGGGCAAACCCGCCTGAGCATACTGGGCAGGGCCGACGCGGGCCGGGAACTGTACGCTCTGGAATTGCTTGCCGGGAAAAATACGGCCCTCCACCGGCTTCACCCCGGGGCAAAGCTGATTTCCTGTGTGCTGTTCATGGCAACGGTGATTTCTTTTGACCGCTACAGCCTGGGGCGGCTCTGTCCCTTCCTGTTCTATCCCTGCGTCCTCATCGCCCTGGGGGAGCTGCCGCCTTCGCTGCTGGTAAAACGAACGGCCCTGTCCCTGCCCTTCTGCCTTTTCGCGGGGCTTTCCAACCTTGTCCTGGAACGGGGCGCCGCTTTTTCGATAGGAAGACTGACCATAAGCTTGGGGTTTCTGTCGTTCTGGGCGCTCATCTTACGAACCCTGCTCTGCGTGGCGGCGGCGCTTATCCTTATCGCCACTACCCCGTGGACGGCGCTGGCGGCCCAGCTCCGGCGTTTCCGTGTGCCGGCTATTTTTGTTACTTTGCTGGAACTGTGTTACCGGTACATCGGAACGCTCCTGGCCGAATCCGATTCCATGTACACCGCCTACAAGCTGCGCTCGGCAAACACAAAAGGGGTGGCCCTGTCCCACATGGGGAGTTTTGTGGGCCACCTTTTTCTGCGCAGCGCCGTCCGGGCGGAAAGGGTCTACGCGGCCATGAAGTGCCGGGGCTATTCCATGAAAACGCCGTCGGTTTCCGCCTTTCCCTGTAGAGCCGCGGACGCAGTTTTTCTGCTTGCCGTGGCTTCCTTCTGCGCGCTTTTCCGTTTTGTTGATCTGCCCCTCCTTGCGGGGCGCCTGATCGGGGGCTTTCTGTGATGCTGAGTGTCCGCGGCATAAGCGCAGTGTACCCGGGGGGCATACGGGCCTTTGCCGATGTCAGCTTCGAGGCGAAGGCCGGGGAGAACATCGCCCTGGTGGGGGCGAACGGAGCGGGAAAGACCAGCCTGCTCCTCGCCCTGGTAGGGATACTGCCCCTCAGCTCCGGTTCGGTCAGCGTTGCGGGCGTGGAACTTGATCCGGATAATCCCGGGGATCTGCGCCGAAAGGTGGGCCTGGTGTTCCAGAACCCCGAAGATCAGCTTTTCATGCCCAGCATCTATGAAGACCTGGTCTTCGGCCCCCGGAATCTGGGCCTCTCCGAGGAAGACGCCGCCCGCCGCGCGGCCGGCGCTTTGGAACTCCTGGGCATTTCCCGCCTCAAGGACCGTTCCCCCCTGCGTCTGTCGGGCGGCGAAAAGCGGCTTGCGGCCATTGCCACCGTCCTGACCATGCGGCCGGAAGTGATGCTGTTCGACGAACCGACAGCCTTCCTGGACCCCCGCGCCCGGCGCTCCCTTATCGCCGCGTTGAAGCCCCTGCCGCACACCAAGATCATCGCCACCCACGACCTCCCTTTTGCCGCGCAGCTCTGCGCCCGGGCCCTGATCCTGAAAGACGGCGGCATCCGCGCCCAGGGCAGCACGGAGGCGCTTTTCGGAGACTCTGCCCTGATGGAGGAATGCGGGCTATAGGGGCGGGACGGCCGGCGAATTATTATGGAGGAAAACTATGGCTGCAATTGACGTAAAGGCCATCGACTGGAACGATGTCTGGGTAGAGGCCCAGTGGCAAAATATCGACTCCGGGCACGGCGGCGAATGTTGGCATTCCTGGGCCGATAAAGAAGCCGCAAAGGAATTTTTTCACCATTCTTTGCAAAGCCCGGCGGCAAAGGAACGGATCGCCGATATTTGCTCCATGATTCAGAGCGGGGCGCGGGCGCTCGACATAGGGGCCGGTCCGGGCAACATTGCCATCCCGGTCGCCAAAATCGCCGCCCGGGTTACCGCGGTGGAGCCCGCGCCGGGCATGGCAGCGGTGTTGCGGGAACAGATCGCCCTGGAAAATTTGGACAACATTCAGCTTATCGCCAAAAAATGGGATGACGTGGACAAAGAAGAATTACAGCCTCCCTACGATCTTACCTTTGCGTCTTTTTCCATGGGGATGATCGATCTCAAAGCGAGCATTGAAAAAATGATGGAGCTTACCCTGGGAACCATTGCGATCTACTGGCATACGGGGATCCAGTCCTGGGATCAGGAATCCATGGAACTGTGGCCTCTGCTGCACGGCAAGCCCTATTATCCGGTTCCGGAGAGCAATATTATTTTCAATCTGCTCTATTCCATGGGCATTTACCCGGATGTAAAGACCCTGCGGCATACCCGAAGAACCATGTACGATTCCTTTGAAGCCGCGCTGGAAACCTACGCCGGACGCTATGACGCAAAGGGCCCGGAACAACTGCGGGTTTTGAAGGATTACCTTGAGAAAAAACTCTACCATGTGGGAGAGAAGCGAATGTTAGTCACCACCAATGCGAGCATGAAAATTTCCTGGCCCATGGCCCAGGCGGCGGTCACAAGGATAAGCTGATCGGCGGGGAACAAAACCCCGTGTCCGCTCCCACAGCAAAGGCGCTGGACATAACCAGGTTCGGCGCCAGATTAAGGACGTTGCTAAGCTCGTGAACGCCACTATGAACCTTATCAACAACGTGCAGGACACCCTGGCCAAGAAAACTATTTCCTTTTGCCCTGTGCGTAGGCCCGGCTTTCAGTTTCAGCCTTTCAAACCTGGCCCAGGGAAGTTTCAAGCAGCTTGTCCTGCCGCTTTTCGCGGCGTTTTGGTTTTTCCGCTTTTGGGCGGAGAATACAGTAAAAAGAGAGGCTTTCCCAAAAACTTCACTTTTGGGAAAGCAACCTTGCAATTTACAGTTTCGCAAGGCTGAACCAGGGGCTTTTAAGCCCAAGAAACCGCAAGAGCCTTTGGCTCAAGCCTGTCCCAAAGCCCTGCGCGTGAGCGCACAGTCAATTAGTTTTGGAACAGCTTCAATGAACAACGGAAAGACGCGCCCCCCGCTGTTCATTGTTAGTTGTTTGCCGTTCACTGATACTTGACGGTCAGCGTGATATAGCTGTTGACCTCGCCGCCGCTCACAAAGGCCGACCCGTCCCAGCCCCCGCCCCGGAAGCTGTTGCCCCAGTTGACAGTGGCATTGGTCCCGGAGAAGGTTCCGGTTTTGCCGCTCCAGGCCGCCGCGCCGGAAGGAACCTTGACGGTTACGGTCTTGGCGGGATAGACCTCATGGAACAAGCGAATTCCCAGCGTGGGAACCGTGCTGCCCAGGGTAACGGTGAGGGCTGTCTCGCCGGTATGATGGAAGGCCTGCTCGCCGATGGATGTCGCCGCCGGGAGGCTCACCTCTGTCAGGCTTGTACAGTTGTCGAAGGCGTGTTCGCCGATGGATGTCGCCGCCGGGAGGCTCACCTCTGTCAGGGACTTACAGCTGTAGAAGGCGGCAATGTCGATGGCCGTTACCGTAGCCAATATTACCACGCCTCTAGCGCTGGGGTACGCAAGCAAGGTAGTACCGGCTTTATTCAACAGCATACCGTTTTCGCCCTTGTAATTGGGATTGGCGGCGTCAACATTTATGGCGGTCAAGTTGGGGCAGCTGGCAAAAGCATAGCTGCCAATTGATGTCAGAGTTGCCGGGAGGCTCACCGTGGTCAGGGACGTACAGCCGTAGAAGGCGGCAATGTCGATGGCCGTTACCGTAGCCAATGTTACCGCGCCTCTAGCGCTGGGGTACGCAAGCAAGGTAGTACCGGCTTTATTCAACAGCATACCGTTTTCGCCCCTGTAATTGGGATTGGCGGCGTCAACATTT
>JAISYA010000248.1 GCA_031270205.1 Treponema sp. | reverse complement strand
CCGGGAACCGGCGTGCGGATTTTTCAGTTCGGGCTGGAGATTTTTTCGCGGGCTTTGTCCGAAGTGCAGGCGGCCGCTCCGGTTTTCAGCCGCCTGCCGCTGCTCAGCCGCGGCGGCGGCGTTCTGCATTCCCGGCTGGAACGGCTGCTGGATGAGCTGTTCTCCGAATACCAGCGGCGGGACTCCGGCTACCGGCTTTCGGTCATCGCGAAACTCTATGAGTTTACGGTGACGTTGCTGCGGGATATGCCGGCGCGGCAGCCTTCCGTCCCCGGCACAGGCGAAAGCGGCGGCGAACAGGCCGGCGGCGGGGCGCGGCTGAAACACAACCTGGACCGCCTTGACCGGGTTTTCGCGTTCATCGCCGGGAACTTCGACAACCCCGCGCTTTCCCTGGAAATGACCGCGGAAAAGGCCTGCCTCAACAAAAGTTACTTTTCCCGTTTTCTGAAAGAACAGACCGGCCAGACTTTCTATGAATACCTTTCCCGCGTACGCGTCCGCCAGGCGGAGCAGTACCTGATGGAATCGGATATGTCCGTAACGGAGATAGCCTATTGCTGCGGCTTCAACAGTATCGCCACTTTCAACCGGCTTTTCAAAACCTGCACTGGCCTTAGCCCCACCGCCTACCGGGGCGGCAGCCGCGTAAATAGCAGAATTTGAGTACAATTCCTCACTATTTGATAAGTGTGTTTGGCGCAACGGGTTTATCCTCGAACAATGCCTTTTATCCGCGAGATTCGGATTCGGGATCCTTTTGTGGTTTCGTCCGGCGGCAGTTACTACCTGTACGGTTCCACCGACCAGAACACCTGGCGCGGCCCGGGCACGGGTTTTGACGTGTATGTGAGTTCCGGGGATTTGCGTTTTTTTGAGGGGCCGTTTCCGGTTTTCAGGCCGCCTGAAAACTTCTGGGCCGCGTCCAATTTCTGGGCGCCGGAGGTGTATTCCTACCGGGGGGGCTGGTACATGTTTGCCAGTTTCAAACCCAAAAAGGGACGGCGGGGAACGGCGGTGCTGAAAAGCGGCGGGGGGCTTATGGGGCCTTTCGCGTCCTGGAGCGCGGGGCCGCTTACGCCCTCCGAATGGGAGTGTCTGGACGGGACTTTTTATCTCGACCGGCAGGGCAAGCCCTGGATGGTTTTTTGCCACGAGTGGGTGCAGGCGGGAAACGGGGAAATCTGCGCCGTCCGCTTAAGCGGGGATCTGCGGGATGCTTCGGGGCCGCCTGAACTGCTTTTCCGGGCAGCGGACGCGCCCTGGGCCAAAGCCCTCAAGGGCCGCACGCCGGAGAGCTTCGTGACCGACGGTCCCAACCTCTACACCGGCGGGGACGGCGCCCTGGTGATGATCTGGTCTTCCTTTGGAGCGGACGGCCGCTACCGGATTGGAGCGGCGGTATCGGAAAGCGGCCTCGTGACCGGCCCCTGGCGGCAGCGGGAAAAGCCGATTTTTGAGGAGGACGGGGGACACGGCATGCTGTTCCGCTCCGTTGAGGGTAAGCTGTACCTGGCGCTCCACAGCCCGAATGAAAGCCCCAAAGAGCGGCCCCTCTTTCTGGAGATTATTGACCGGGGCGGCGGCGACCTGTTTCCGGCGGGATTAAAAATCGCGTAATACCGCATGGGGGCAGGAACAGCGGCGTTACGGAAGGATGGCGATATGCGTTTACCAGCGTTGAACAGAGCGGTTAAGGACAATTTTTCATCCTATGCCTTTCTCCTTCCCTGGCTGCTGGGTTTTCTGGTCCTGACCTTGTATCCCATGATCTATTCCCTGTACCTGTCTTTCACCCGGTACAACATACTCCAGCCTCCGAAATGGATAGGCATACGGAACTATTTTGTGATGTTCGCCGGAAACGCCGAGTTTCCTCGTGACGAACGCTTTCTCAATTCCCTGTTTGTGACTCTCCGCTTTGTTTTTATTTCCGTGCCCTGCAAGCTGGCGTTTGCCCTGGCCGTGGCGATGCTGATGAACCAGAAGCTCAAGCTTATTCCTTTTTATCGTACTATCTACTATATACCCACCCTGCTGGGCGGCTCGGTGGCGATCTCGGTGCTGTGGCGCAGGCTCTTCGCCGGAGACGGCGTTATCAACGCCATCATCCGACAGTTGACAAACGGCGCGCTTGACCCGCCCTCGTGGATATCAAGCCCCGTCTTCGCGATCTATACCCTGATACTCCTGGCGGTGTGGCAGTTCGGCTCGCCCATGATCATTTTCCTCGCGGGGCTAAAACAGATTCCCCAGGAATACTACGAGGCGGCCAGTGTTGACGGCGCGGGAAAAGTCAAACAGTTTTTTTCCATTACCCTGCCGAGCCTTTCGCCGATTATCTTTTTCAATCTGGTGATGCAGATGATCAGCGCTTTCCAGTCTTTTACCCAGGCATACATCATATCGGGCGGCAACGGCGGCCCGGTGGATTCTACCATGTTCTACAGTCTTTACCTGTACCTGCGGGGCTTTGCCCATTCTCAGATGGGTTACGCCGCCGCAATGGCGTGGGTACTCCTCATCATTATCGCGGTGTTGACCGTGCTGACTTTCAGAGGTTCCAACTCTCTGGTAACTTATGGGAGCGGAGAATGAAAAAGGCGGGTTTGTTACAATCGGGGATTTCAAATCTCATTATTATCGCGCTGGGCTTTACCATGCTCTATCCTGTTTTTTGGCTTGTCATGGCTTCTTTTAAGGAGGGTTCCCAAATTTTCAGCGATCCCGGCCTGCTGCCGAAAACGTGGACACTGCAAAATTATGTTAACGGATGGGCCGGCATAGGTATCGTTCCCTTCAGCGCTTTTTTCGTCAACTCATTTATTATTTGTTCACTCTGCGTAACGGCAAACGCGGTTTTTTGTTCGCTCACCGCCTATGCTTTTGCGCGCCTGCGGTTTTGGGGAAGGTCTTTCTGGTTCGCCGTGATGATGCTTACCCTGATGCTGCCGGGCCATGTTACCACGATTCCGCGCTATATCATTTTCCGGTCCTTCGGCTGGATCAACACTTTTCTTCCCTTCATCGTGCCCAAGCTGTTTGCCACCGACGCCTTCTTTGTGTTCCTTCTCGTTCAGTTTATTCGCGGTCTTCCCAAAGACATGGACGAGTCGGCCCGCATTGACGGCTGCGGCAAATTGGGAATATACATAAAAATAATTATTCCGCTGAGTGCGCCGGCCCTGATAACTACGGTGCTTTTTACCTTCCTCTGGACCTGGGATGATTTTTTCAGCCAGATGCTTTATCTTAATTCTCCCGAAACTTTTACCGTGCCTATGGGCCTGCGGCTTTTTCTGGATAGTTCGGGAGTTTCGTCCTGGGGGTCCATGTTCGCCATGTCAACGCTGTCACTGATTCCCTGTTTCGTTCTCTTCTTTTCCCTGCAAAAGTATTTTGTACAGGGAGTTGCTACTACCGGAATTAAAGGGTAATACCTTTAATAATATTTTAGGAGGTTTGTATGAAAAGAATTACGTTCCTTTTGCTCGCGCTTGTTATGGCAGGCGCCCCGGTCTTCGGCGGCGGATCCAAAGCCGCCGCTCCTGCGGGAGTTTCGGTAGTCCGCTGGTCGTTCTGGGGAGGAGAGGCCCGGATCAAAAACACCCAGCTTGCCATCGACAAATTCACGGAAAACACCGGCATCGTCGTGGCCGCGGAGCCTGCCCCGGGTACCGGCGATCACTTCAACAAATTTAAAACCCAGTTCGCCGGAAGCAACGCCGCGGATATTATCCAGCTTGGCGGGGACTTCGCGAATTTGCAGGTTGGCGATGATGTCGGCTCCGTGCTTTTGGCCCTGGACCCTTATGTAAAAAGCGGCGTCCTTGATGTTTCCGGGGTTGACGCTTCCGCCATTGCGGCGGGTACGGTAAACGGCGTCCTCTACGCCGTTCCGGTTGCGGCTAACATGCCCGGCATACTGTACAACCGCTCGCTTCTGGAACGCTCAGGCGCTCCCCTGCCCAAAGTTTCCATGACCTGGGCCGAATTCCGCGACTGGCTTTCGGCGGTAAAGGCGAAACTCCCCGCGGGCGTATTTCCCCTTGCCGACAACAGCGCCAACTCGGATCAGTCCTTCTTCTTTGCGTACTGGTGCCGTCAGAACGGTACTCCCATGTGGGACGGCAGCAAATCGCACTTGAGCGCGGCGGATGTTCAGAAGTATTTTGACCTCTGGGCCGGTTACCGCGCCGACGGCCTTATTCCGCCCGCCGCGGCCGCCGCCGACTACGCCGAAACCAACGAGTCCGCTTCGTCCCTTATCGCCGGAAAGACCGCGGCCTGCGTCATCTGGTCGAACCAGCTTTTGAATTACCAGAACGCCGCCCAGGATACCCTGGACCTTATTGAGTTCCCCAACGCCGAGTCAAGCAAAGCGCTCTGGGGCCAGATGAGCCAGATGATGTCGATTAACAAGAATTCGCGGAACCCCGAAGCGGCGGCGAAATTCATCACCTACCGTGTTACCGATACCGGTGTGTGGAAGATCATGGGCGCGGATCCCGGTACTCCCGTTACCCCCGGCGCCAGAGCCGCGGTTTCGACCACGCCGGTAGCCCAAAAGGTAGCCGCCTATCTTGACGTGGCCGGCCGGCACGCTACAGCCCGTGACCCGAATATGCCCGGCGATACCGAGTGGAACAGCAGCCTCTTCCTCATTGCCCAAAACGCCGCCTACGGCCGTATCAACTCAGCCCAGGCCGGACAGCAGGTAGTGGACCTGATAGCGCGGCTCACCCGGTAAAGCATAAAACCCGCCGCTTAATACGGCCTTTGGCAAACTGTCGTATATAGCCCTTTTGGGATGAGCCTGTTCCAAAACTGAAGTTCCGGAACAGGCTCGACTATTAGGCCGTCTCCCGGCGCGTCTTCGCGCCTTACCGTTCTTCCCTGAAGTACGGCGCGCCCAGTCCCGCCGGGGCCTGGTACTCTTTTTTGCGGCGGCGGGTGATGATGAGCAGCACCACAATGGTGGCAAAATAGGGAAGCATATCCAGAAGCTGGGGATAAAACACAATCCGTTTGCCGAAAATGCTGAGGTCGATATTCTGAAATTTGAAACCCACTCCCCGCAGAGCGCCGAAAAGGTAGGCGGCAAAAACGGCGCGCAGAGGGTTCCAGGTACTGAAAATGATCAGGGCCACCGCTATCCAGCCCGCGCCGGCGGTGATATTTTCCTGCCAGCGGGGCACAAAAACCAGGGAAAGATAAGCGCCGCCCACGCCGCAGCAAAAACCGCCGAGAGTAACATGCGCGTATTTATAGAGAATTACCGGAATGCCCGCGGCATCGGCCACCGCGGGATTCTCGCCCACCGCCCGCGCGTTGAGTCCGGTCCTCGTGTACTGAAAATAAATGTAGAGTACCACCGCAAGAATCATCCCCGCCAGTACATAGGGACTCTGTTCAAAAAAAATCCGGCCCGCCAGCGGGATACGGTGCAGCAAAGGCACTGAAACCGGCGCAAAGGCCCGCAGCACCGGATCGGGCAGGGCTTTTCCCGAAAGGTTTTTGCCCAGAAAGCCCGAAACGCCGGTTCCGAAAATCGTAAGGATCAGCCCGGTAACCACCTGGTTGCCCCGAAGTGTAATGGTGATGATCCCGTAAATAAGCGCCCCCATCGTACCGGCAAGACCCGCGGCAAGCACCGCCGTAAAAGGATTCGCCGAGGCAAGGGCCGCGGAAAAACCGACCGACGCGCCCAGGAGCATCATCCCCTCAATCCCCAGATTCATGTTGCCGATTTTTTCACACATGATGCCGCCCAGCACGGCAAAGAGAATGTGGGTTCCCATTTGTACCGCGGTCTGGAGAAACAGGGTAAGGGCATTAAAAAATTCCGCCATTATGCTTCCTCCTCATTGCGGCTCCACACTAAACGGTAGCGGATAAAAAACTCCGAGCCGAGCACGAAGAAAATGATTATCCCCTGCAGCACGAGCGAAATTGAGGCGGGGATCTGGAGGCTTGACTGCAGGAAGTTGCCGCCCTGGATCAACAGGGAAAATAAAAACGCGATAATCAGAATGACATGAGGTTCCAGCCGGGCAAGCCAGGTGACAATAACCGAAGTAAAGCCAAGGCCCCCCGAAAGCTGGTCCGAAAGTGAGCGTTCAACCGCGGAAGCCTGCATCATTCCGGCGGCGCCGCAGAGTCCGCCCGAAAGGGCTATGGCAATAACGGTGATTCTGAAAACCCCCATGCCGGCATAGCGGGCGGTTGCCTCGCTTTCGCCGATTACATCGATCTCGTAACCGAGCTTGGTCCGCTTGAGCAGCGCGTACAGCGCCGCCGCAAGAACAAGGGCGATGATCCAGCCGATGTGTATGCCGAAAAGGGAGGGAAGCACCGCGTTGGGACTGAAACCGGCAATCTTGGGAAAGCCCAGAGCCTGGGGATCCTTCCACATAGTGTATTGCAAAAACGAAATCCACTTGAGGGCAATGTAATTCAGCATCAGCGTAACCAGAGTTTCGCTGGTGGAAAAACGTATTTTGAGCAGCGCCGGTATCAGCGCCCAAAAGCCGCCGAAAACCATGCCGGCAAGAAACATCAGGGGAAGCAGCAGGGGGGAGGGAAGATTGGGAAAAGCAAAGGCCGCCAGGGACGCGCCGTAAGCGCCCAGATAAAACTGCCCTTCCTGGCCAATATTCCAGAATTTCATCCTGAAGGCGACGGCCGTTCCCAGGGAAAGAACGCCCAGGGGGATTGCCTTGTTCACCGTCTCCCGAAAACGATACGCGCTGCCCAATGAGCCTGAGATGATCCTGCCGAAAACTTCCAGGGGATTATAACCCATAAACGACATAATAAGGCCCGACGCCACAAGCGCGGTAAAGGCCGCCGTTACGCGAAGAAGGTTTTCACGAAGGCTCGAAACTCCGGTTCTTGCCGCAATTCTTAACAAAAGGGAACCCTCCGCTGTTCGTTCATCGTGCCGCTTCCGTCTTGTGCCCCAGCATCAGCAGGCCTATATCTTCTTTGGATGTCCGGCGGGGGTCTACGATCATAATGCGCCCGTTGTGGATTACCATGAGACGGTCGCAGAGCTGCTTGAGCACATCAAGGTCTTCCCCGATGTACAGTACGGCGACGCCGTTTTTCTTCTGTTCGTTTAATATCTCGTAGATACTGTAAGACGCCCCAATATCAAGGCCCCGCACGGGATAGGCGGTGATCAGCACCCTGGGAGCGAGATCGATCTCCCTGCCAAGCAGCACCTTCTGAATATTCCCGCCCGAAAGTTTCCGCACCGTGTGCCGGACCGAAGGGGTGGAAATGCCGTAATGGGCCACAATTTTTTCCGCCAGCGCGCCGCCTTCGGCGCGGTCAATAAAAAGGCCGGGCTTTTTTCCGTATGAACGGAGCAGCACATTGTCGGTGATACTCATGCCTCCCACCAGGCCCATACCGAGCCGGTCTTCGGGAACAAAACTCATCGACACCCCGAGGTCTTTGATCTGCCGGGGGGAGAGGCCCAGAAGATTGCAGCCGCCGCACACAACGGAACCGCGGTCCGCTTTTCTCAGCCCGGCGATAATTTCGCAGAGTTCTTTCTGGCCGCTTCCGGCGATTCCCGCCACACCGAGCATTTCGCCGCCGTACAGGTCAAAGTTTATATCGTTGAGCAGGGGCGTTCCGTCAATGCCGGTGAGGGTAAGGCCCCGTACCTCCATCACCGGCTTATCCCCCGGGGCCGGTTCTTCCCGCTTTATCTCAAGGGAAATACTTGCCCCCACCATCATCTCGGTCAATTCCCTCGGATTGGTTTCGGCGGTATTGACTGTGGCGACGCTGTTCCCCTTGCGCATAACGGTAACGCGGTCACTGATCTCCATTACTTCGTTGAGCTTATGGGTGATGATGATAATGGCGCAGCCTTCCTGTTTCATGTTCCGCAGCATGGCAAAGAGCTGTTTTGTTTCCTGCGGGGTGAGTACCGCCGTGGGTTCGTCAAGGATCAGGGCGGCGGCGCCCCGGTACAGCATTTTGAGTATTTCCACAGTCTGCTTTTCGCTGACCGACATATCGTAAATTTTTTTATGGTGAAGCGTGGCCAGGCCGAAACGTTCTTCAATTCCGGCGATTTTTTTGTTAATGCGCCTTTTTTCGATAAAAGGATTGATGAGCAGCCGCTCTTTGCCGGAATCAATTTCCAGGCGTTCCCCCAGGCTGATATTTTCCCATGCGTTCATTACCGGAATCAGTTTGAAATGCTGATGAACCATACCGACTCCGGCGGCTATGGCGTCCTGGGGGGAACGGAAACGGCGGCTTTTGCCGTCGATATAAATAGAACCGGAATCGGGAATGTAAATACCCGCAAGCATATTAACCAGGGTACTTTTTCCCGATCCGTTTTCACCAAGCAGGGCGAGGATCTCCCCCCGGTCAACCGAGAGGGCCGCGTTATCATTGGCAAGCACGGTCCCAAAACGTTTCGAGACGCGGCGCATTTCAATGTAACTCACCCTGCCCTCCCTGGCATTGCAAAAAAACCCACCAGCGCGGCAGGCTTAGTTCGGTATGGTTCCGATAACGCCTTTTACAAACCAGCTCATGTTCCAGATTTCGTCATCGGTCATTCTGGTTCCCGATGGAACTTTTACCGCGCCGCCCTGATCGGAGAGCGGTCCGGTAAACGGATCAAACGCGCCGCTTACGATTTTGGCACGGGCGTCGGCAATTGCCGCGGCCGCCCTGGGATCGTTGTTGGCGGTCAACGTGTCCAGCGAGACGGTTCCGTTGCTGAAACCTTCCCAATAGGCGCGGGACTTCCAGTCGCCGGCGATGACGTGCTTCACATCATCCACATAAAACACATCCCAGTGAAACAGGGGCGCGGTAAGGTAGGCGCTGGGCGCGGCGCTGGGCGTCGACACATTGTAACCAATCGCGAAAACGCCTCTTTCCTGCGCGGCAATCTGGGGCGCGGTGGTGTCCTGATGCTGGGCGATAATGTCGCAGCCCTTGTTCAAAAGCTCAATGGCGCCCTGCTTTTCCACCGCCGGATCATACCAGGTATTCGTCCAGATCACTTCCACCGAAGCGCCGGGATTCACCGACTGAACGCCGAGGGTAAAGGCGTTAATCCCCCTGATAACCTCAGGTATCGGGAAGGCGGCCACATAGCCGATCTTGTTTACCGCTGTTTTGTACCCCGCGGCAATTCCCGCAAGGTAACGGGCCTGGTAGATCTTGCCGAAGTAGCTGGACATATTGTCCGCCTGTTTGTAGCCCGAACAGTGGCCGAAGTACACATTGGGAAAATCGCCCGCGACCTTGAGTGTCCAGTCCATAAAGCCAAAGCTGTTCGTGTAGATCACGTTGCAGCCCTGATCGATAAGGTCCCTAATCGCTTTTTCGCAGTCCGCGTTTTCCGGGACGTTTTCGATGTACGCGCATTTGATTCCCATGGCTTCCAGAGCAAGACGGCCCTTGTCGTGCGCCTGGGTGTAGCCTTCGTCGTGGATGCTGCCGATGTACACAAAACCCACCTTGAGGTTGTCTTTGTTCGGCTTGGCCGCGGCGGCGCTTCCCGAAGCCCTGGCCCCTCCGGCAAAAGCGGAGACTGCCATTCCGGCGGCCAGTACCATAATCAGTAATTTCTTCATTTTTTCCTCCTTAAAATTATGGAAAATGAACCTGGTATATGATTGTTGAAAAGCCCAAAAGAATCAAGACGCCTGGGGCAGGCCCCCCGAAATGCCTCATTTTGAAAATGTTACCGAACGCGCGCTATGGACATTTAATACGCATAGCGCGTATAAATTAAAGTATGCAGTTTCAGGAAATCGAGCGGACTATTTTGAATGACGGCTGGACCCTCAAAACCATTAAGGGTTCCCATCATCAATACGTCCATCCGACAAAGCCGGGCAAAGTAACGATCCCCTATCATTCCGGGGACATTGCGCCGGTGATTATCAAATCCATCCTGGAACAAGCCGGAATAGGGGGCAAATGATGAAACTTACATATCCCGCGATTTTCTATGAGGGTGAGGGCGGCTATGCCGTAGAGGTCCCGGACCTTTCCGGCTGCGTGAGCGGCGGGGCCTCCCTTGCCGAGGCTATCATTATGGGAACCGACGCCGCTTCCGGCTGGGTACTTACCGAGCTTGAGGATGGTAAACCCGTTCCCAAGGCAAGCCCTGTTGAGGCGGTTCATCCCGATCCGGGGGGCTTTGTCAGTATCCTGGTACTGGATATGGATGCCTACACGGAAAAGTACGGCAGCAAGGCGGTACGGAAAAACCTGACGATTCCCGCATGGCTCAATACTTTTGCGGAAGGGAGGCATATCAATTTTTCCCAGGTATTACAGGATTCCTTAACGGCAATCTATAAACGGGAGAACGCCGCTTCTTGAGGCCGTAACCTTCCGG
>JAISYA010000144.1 GCA_031270205.1 Treponema sp. | reverse complement strand
CCGGTCCGGGTATCGGGAAAAGTTTCCCCGGACTGGCCCGGGCCGATGGAGCCGAGGCCGCAGAAGTTGTTCATTTCAGGCGTTACCAGCCCGCCGTAGCTGAGAAAACCGGTTTCCAGGCACATTTGAGCGAAAGCGGCGTCGTGATTCACCCCTTCAAGGGCCGCTTCCTCAATATAATAGCCGGCCAGGGCCAGCGCGAATTCCCGGTCCACAGCGGGGTTGTTCCGCTCAAGAAAAAGCGCAAGTTCTTCCCCCGGTATCCGCCCCTTCCCCATGATACGCTGCGGAGGATCGGGCCGCTCAGGCGGCTGCTCGTGGGGAATCTCCGGCGGAAGCGTGACGGCCTGCTCAGGCGGCCGCTCGTGGGGAGCCTCCGGCGGAAGTGTGACGGCCTGCTCAGGCGGGCGCTCGCGGGGGACCTCCGGCGGGACGGTGACGGCCTCAGGCAGCAGGCCCCGTTCCGCCGGTTTCAGACCGGCGCAGGAAAAAAAAAGCAACATTGGAAATGCCAGCGCGGTAAAAAGCGGGATGTGTTTGCCGTTCATTTTTTGAATATCGGTGTGTCAGGAGAAAAATTAAACTCTGAGGAATTTTTAACCACGAGAGCGGGTGGAAGTAGCCAATTAGTTTTGGAACAGGCTCAGCTGTTTCCGCGGAATTTTCACCCGCCTTTCAGGCCCTCCGGAATTTCACCGCCGCTATTCCTGATACACCCGCGGTACCCGCTTGTTGATATTGCAGGTGATCTCGTAGGGAATGGTACCGATCCGTTCCGCGAGGGCGGCGGCGTCAGGGGCGGGACCGCCGAAAAGGACCGCCTCGTCCCAGCGGCGGACATTGGGGGCGGGGCCAAGATCGGCGATGCACTGGTCCATGCAGATACGGCCCACAAGAGGACAGGCCTTGCCGCCGATAATGGCCTGCCACTTGTTGCTTGCCAGGCGGGGAAGGCCGTCGGCGTAACCCGCAGGCAGTATTGCAACGGCGGTGTCTTGCGGGGCGGTCCAGGTTCTGCCGTAGGACAGGGACTCGCCTTTTTTCACTTGTTTGATAAAAACCACATTGGTACGTAGTTCCATTACCGGCGCGGCCCGCAGAGGCCCGGCGCCTTCCGGCGAGGGCTCCTCCACCGGTTTGTAGCCGTAGAGCAGAATCCCCGGTCGTACCATGTCAAACCACGAATCCGGGTGCAGTATGACCCCGCCGGAGTTGGCGGCGTGGACGATGCCGGGATCAAGGCCCGCCGCCCGTATGCCGTCCAGGGCTTCCCTGAAAAGGGTCAACTGCCGCCGCGTGTAGGCAATGTCTTCAGCGGCGGTGGAATCGGAAACGGCCAGATGGGTGGCGGTACCGGCGTATTCCAGGGAGGGACAGCCGGCGATATACCGGGCAATGCCGCCGGCTTCCGCCGGGGAACAGCCCATACGGCCCATGCCGGTGTCTATTTTTAGATGAACCGGAAGCCTGATTCCGGCGGCGGCCCGGTTCAAAGCTCCGGCAAAAGCGGCGTCGGAGACAAAAGGGATAAGCCGGTTCTCAAAAACACCCGGAATTTCCTCAAAAAGCGGCTGGGAAAGGAGCAAAACCGGCGCGCCAATCCCGTTTTCCCGCAGTTCCGCCCCTTCCCGCACTGTGGCCACCGCCAGGCAGGAGGCCCCGGCCTCTATGGCCGCCCCGGCAATCTGCGCGGCCCCGTGGCCGTAAGCGCCGGCCTTTACCGGCGCGCAGATCCGCCGGCCAGGGCCAATTCTCTCCTGTACGGCGCGGAAATTTTCACGAAAATTGTCCATGTGTATAATCGCCCTGGTTGCCCTCATGCTTTCCATAATAGCACTATGATAAAACAATCACTATCAGCCTGCGGCGCTTGTGGGTTTTTGAAGATTATAACGCGCGAAGCTCGGCAAACCGTTATGGCGCGAGATGTTCACTGAATGAACAAGTTTTTTGTTTTCGCAAAGAATTGTAAGGCGGGGCAGTTCCACCCGTCGTGTCCGAATCCGAAAAAAACGGCAAAATATCCGCTTTTTCTGTGAATTTAGGGCATTTTCCCCTAAAAAATGGCTTTTTTTGGGCAATTCCGCTTGCTCATAAAACAATAAAAAAATCAAAAAAAATCAAAATACTCTGGCTTTTTTTTATTCAATATGCTATATTCAACTTAAGTATGTGTCCTCAAACCGTCAAAAAGGTGATTGGCGCGCTGATTTTAATGTCTCTTTTTTGTGCCTGCGGGGATCTGGATATCGTCCTGCCCTCAGCCGGAACCTATCAGGTAAAAGCCCAGGCCGGCGGCGTTTCCCTGGATGACCGTTCCCTGATCAACGCGGATGATACCATACGTCCCTATTTTGCCAGGTCTGTCACCAATGACCCGGATATTACCGGTTTGATGGTTTTTTTGAAGGATTCCGGGGGGAATTCCCTTGAGGGAAAGGTTCTGTATACCCTAAAGTCTGACGCAAACGACGGTTTTGAAATATTCGGCGAAAAGGCAAAGGATGAACAGGAAGCCGATGCGTCCACCGGGGAGCCGGTAGACGAACCCGTTCCGCTGCCCAGAATCGCCGGGGCGAACATTCAGATTCCGGTCAAACGGCTGGACAGGGACATGCCTGTCTTCTTGATGCCGGAAAATCTGGAAATCGGTCAATATACCATGGTTTTCCAGGTCCTCGGTGAAAAAGAAACCCTCTATCAGACGGAACAATCCGTCTATTATCTGGGGGACGCCGCATTTTCCCTGAAAGATGTTCAAATGTACCTTCCCGGCGTTTCCGCCGGTTCCCGCCTTGTCTCCCCCGGGGTAACCGTTATGCTGGAAGCCCGTCTGGATTATGATTCACGGCTTGACCCGTATATCGTCTGGTACAACGGAAAAAAAATTATCGGCGAGGGAAACCTGTCCGGGGGGGCGGGTAGTTTCCTCTGGAAGGCCCCGGATCAAACCGGCTTCCACTTGCTGCGGGCGGAGGCTTTCCCCTTCGAGTCCCGGAAGGGGATTGCGGGAAGTTCAAGGGAAATATCCATCCCCGTTTCACCAAAAGCCGTGGATGAGAATCTTGTTTCCGGCGATATTCCGGAGCTGCTCCACTGGTATCAATTCGGCGGGAATCTCCAGGATTCAAAGCCCCCCGTATCCGCCGCGTGGTCGCTGATATCCCAGACAGAAAAAGCGCCCCGCTGGAGTCCCGCGGGTTACAGTTATGGCTTGTTGACCGGTCCCAATGAGGTGTATCTGCTTCCTCCGCTCTCTTTCCTCCGTGATAACGGCAGTGAGGACGGCGGACAATTCCTGCTCCGCTTTAAGCCGATTTCCAACGGCAGTATCTTTAACGCCCAATTCACAACAAGGGCATCCCTCCCGGCCGGCCTTGAAATGGACCTGAGTCTGAATGGGGAAAATCTTACCCTTAGGCTGACTGCTTCGGAAACATCCACTGTGGAACTATCGGCGCCTGTCGTTTTTACATCCGATGAATATATTACCGCCGCCATCGACTTTTTAATTCTGCCGAATCGCTTTGAGGCGGTACTCAATCCCATATATTCCGCCGAAGCTGAACAACAAGCGATCCTTTTGGATAACAACCCGAAGGTTCAAATCAGAAAAACGGTTATCGGCCTTGACGTTCCCCTGAGCGGAGACTGTAACCTTGCGCTCGGCACAGGCGGCGGTTCCGCCGGGGCAGCCGCTATTTGGGATGAATTCGCCATCCTCCACCTGTCGCCCGGTCTTTTTGCCAAAGGCCCTGCGGTATCGGCTGTAATAATTTCTTCCGGAGAAGAAAAAGAAAAGGACGCCAGTCTCTAAAGCGGATGTTCCCGGCCTTTCCCCAAAATCCATTTTTTCTGCTGCCTCCAAAAATTGTTAAACAGATATGCGGATTTTTTTCCGTGTTTTTTATTCTCACCGGGCCGTTGTTCTTTTTCGCCTGCGCCGGTCAGAAAAAAATTATCTTTCATCCCGAATTCAATCCCTTGCCGGAACAGGCTGAAACGCTTGTACCGGGAGAGATTATTGAATCACGGAACGGGCCGGCGGACGCGGCTTTGCCCGAATGGCTGGGAAATTTCCTGAACGGGGGAATCAGGCGGGTGGAAGCCCAGGGCGTCTACTGGGATAAATATATCTTTATCGGGAAAAACAGCGGGACGAATCTCAACGCCCTGCGGCAGTGGGCTGAACGGTTTACCGTGGCCCAGGACTTACCAAGACTCGTCGGGGCAAGAATCGAAAACCGGCTGCTTGCCGCCGCGGACCTTTACCCGGACGACGAGTACGGGGAATTTTTTGAGGCAATGATAAAAAGCGCCTCCGACGCGGAATATCCTGAAGCGCTGAAAGAAGACAATTTCTGGATTAAATGGCGGATAAGCGGCGAACCGGCGGCGGACCTGACCGGGGAAGGCGAAACGGAAAATACCGTGGAGCGGGATATCTATGAATTTTTTGTATTAATCAGTATAGATAAGATAGCATTACAAAACCGGATTCAGGCATTGATGGCAAACATACAAACCGCCGTTTCCCCGACACGGGATCAGGCCGCCTCAATAAACAGAATTCGGCAAAATTTTTTCGAGGTATTTTAGATGGAAGCCGCGCTTCAATGGGGACTCAATTTTATCAGGATCGTTCAATCATATTCAAATCCGCCGCTGACCGCCGTTATGCGCATAATTACGGGTTTCGGCTCCTCCGTCGCGTATATAATTCTGCTGCCTTTTGTTTATTGGTGCGTTGACGAAAAAAAGGGGCTGCGCCTGGGGCTGGCGGTATTGATTTCCGCCTGGATCAATATCACCCTCAAATTCCTTCTCGATCAGCCGCGGCCTTTTTTTGAAGGGTACGATCTTTCGGTGGGCATGATTGTCGAGCGGCTGGGCGGTTTTCCCTCGGGCCATGCCCAGAATTCCCTGGTTGCCTGGATAATCATCGCTTCCTGGGGAAAGCGAAAACGGTTTTACGGCGCCGCCGTACTCATCTGCCTTTTGATCGGGTTTTCCCGGATTTACCTGGGGGTGCATTTCCCCACTGATGTTCTGGGCGGCTGGATAATCGGCGGCCTCTTTCTTGCGGCTTATTTTTTTATCGAGAGGCAGTTTGAAAATCAAATTGACGATGAAAGCCGGAAAGGTATCTCTCTTAAAAAACTGCTTGAACGGGGCGGGCTTCGCCTGGAATTGATCATCATGGCTCTGGCGGCCTTCATCATGATCCTTTACCGGCCGAATGAAGAAGCGATCATTCCCGGCGGAATACTGCTCGGCATGGCCGCGGGGTATATACTCAATAAGCGTTACATCGGCTTCAGGAGCTCTTGCGGGTTTAGCGCCGCCGGAGCCGCAAAATACATCGCCGCTTTTTTGCGTTTTCTGCCGGGAATTGCCGCCGCTTTTTTGATCTTCGAGGCGTTCGGAACAATAATCCCGAAAAACCGGTTTGCCGATCATTATCTGATTCTCTATTTTCTTCGATTTGTAGTCACCGCTCTGTGGATATACGCCGGCGCTCCCTGGTTCTTCCGCGCCCTGCCGCTGCCCAGCGGTAAAGAGGAAGCGTAATGGGCGGTTCCTACGGCGACGAGAACCCTATCGCGGCTTTTGCCACAACTCCCGGCAAAAGCGCCCTCACCTTAATCCGCTGTTCCGGCAAGGGCGCGATTGAACTGGCCGCCGGAATTTTTTCAAAACCGGAAAAACTGCTGAACGCCGGGGGAAACACCGTTGTGCACGGCTGGATTGCCGCCTTTGACGAAAAAATCGATGAAACGCTCGTTTCGGTATTTCGCGCCCCGAAAAGCTACACCGGCGAAGACAGCCTGGACATTTCCTGCCACGGCGGCGGCGCCGCGGGCGGGGGGGTGATGAACGCGCTGCGCGAAGCGGGATTCCGCGACGCCCTGCCCGGCGAATTTACCTTCCGCGCTTTTATGAACGGCAAACTCGACCTTACCCGTTCCGAGTCGGTGATGGAACTGGTTTCAGCCCGAACCGGCAAGGGCCGCCGTCACGCGGTAAACCGCCTGTCCGGGGCGCTGCAGGACGAGATCAACGCGATAAAAAAAACGCTGGCAACGGTACTGTCCGGCGCGGAAATGTTTCTTGACTATTCGGAGGACGAGATCGGCGCCGATCCCGAAGAGGCGGCGGGGAGGCTCCCCGGCAAGCCCCTGGCCGAAGAAGCCCTTGTCCGCTTGAAAAACCTTGCCTCCTCCTGGCGGCGGGAACGGATCTACCAGGAAGGTATTCCGGCGGCAATAGCCGGCAGGCCCAACGCCGGCAAGTCCAGCCTTTTCAACCTGTTGTTAAAGGAAGAACGTTCCATAGTAAGCGAAATCCCCGGCACTACCCGTGACTGGATAGAGGCTTGGATTTCCATTGAGGGCGTCCCGATTCGTCTGCTTGACACCGCGGGATTGCGGGATTCCGGGGACCCGGTTGAAAAAATCGGAGTGGAACGGAGCCGCCGCCTTCTTGAGGAAGCGGAACTTGTTTTGTACCTTATTGACGGCGCGGAAGGTCTTACCGGTGAGGACCGGGTTTTTTTGGATGATTTTGAAAAGGCCGGCGGCGGTAATGAGTGTACGCCGCCTTCCCGGCAAATCCTGATCCTTTGGAACAAGGCCGATCTTGCCCCCATGCCCGAATCGCTTTCGCTTGCGGCTGAGCGGCCAATCAGCGTCAGCGCGAAAACCGGCAAAGGCATACCGGAACTGGTCAGGGCAATCGCCGGGGCGCTCGCAAATACGGCGGACTTTACCGCTTTTGACAATCCGCAAAGCGCCGCCCTTGGCTCCGTCAGGCAGAAAAATCTGGTTGAGGCCGCCGTTGCCGCGCTGGAAGAGGCCCTGTATCTGGCTGACAGGGAGGAGCCGCTCGACCTCATCGCCCCCCTGCTGCGGGAGGCGCTCAACTCCCTGGGGGAGATAACCGGCGAAATTTCCACCGCTGATATTCTTGAGGAAATGTTCAGCCGTTTCTGCGTGGGGAAATAGCGGGAAATGGACTACGACTGCATTGTTATCGGCGGCGGGCATGCGGGGATTGAAGCGTCCCTGGCAACGGCCCGTCTCGGTTTTTCGACTCTCCTTATCACCCAGAACCCCGACCGGATCGGCGCGCTCTCCTGCAATCCCGCGGTGGGCGGCCTTTCCAAGGGCAACCTGGTCCGGGAAATAGACGCGCTGGGCGGCGAAATGGGCAAACTTATTGACGCTGTTATGATCCAGTACCGGGTGCTCAACCGTTCCCGCGGACCGGCGGTTCAGGCTCCAAGGGCGCAGGCGGACAAACAGGCGTATCAGGCCGCGGCCCGCGCGGTTTTGGAAAAGCAAAAAGGCCTCGCCATTTTCATGGACACTGTGACGGACCTGCTTATAATTGAAGACGCTCTTGCGGATGCGGGCAGCCGTGTCGGGGGAGTTGTCACCCGGCGGGGCCATCGTATCCCGGCCCGCGCGGTGATTCTCGCGGCGGGTACTTTCATGGAAGGGAAAATTTTCATCGGCGAGTACGACGCGCGGGAGGGGCGGCTCGGCGAGGAAGCGGCCCTGGGCCTGGGGGCCAGCCTGCGGCGGCGGGGCTTTCCCGCCGGGCGGCTCAAGACCGGTACTCCGGCGCGTATTGCGGGTAACACTATCGACTACTCAAAAATGGAGCGGCAAGACGGCGAAGAGCCGCAGCCTTTTTCCTTTGACAGTGAAACCGCCGGCGGCCCTTCGCTGCCCTGCTGGATCACCTACACCTGCCCCCGTACCCACGAAATTATCAGGGCCAATATTGGCCGCTCTCCCCTGTACAGTGGAAAAATCACCGGCGCCGGCCCCCGCTACTGTCCCTCAATTGAGGACAAGGTTATCCGTTTTCCCCAGCGGGAGCGGCACCACATTTTCATTGAGCACGAGGGGCTTTCCACCAACGAGATGTACATGAACGGCGCGTCCAGTTCTCTGCCGGAGGATGTGCAGCGGGATTTTATCCATAGCATTCGCGGCCTTGAGGAAGCCGTGATCGTGCGGCCCGCCTACGCGGTGGAATACGATTATCTTGATCCCCTTGACCTCTATCCCAGCCTTGAGTCCAAGCGTCTCTCCGGCTTTTTTGTCGCCGGGCAGACCAACGGCAGTTCCGGCTACGAGGAAGCCGCCGCACAGGGCATTATGGCGGGTATCAACGCGGCGATGAAGCTTTCGCGCCGCCCGCCTCTCGTGCTGGGCCGCGCCGAGGCCTATATCGGAGTCCTGGTGGACGACCTCACCACCCTGGGAACCAAAGAGCCCTACCGGATGTTTACCAGCCGCGCCGAACACCGCCTGATGCTGCGCCACGACACCGCGGACACGCGCCTTACCCCCAAGGGCCGCGAGGCGGGGCTGGCGGACGACCGGCGCTGGGAGCGCTTCCTGAAAAAGACCGAAGCCCTGGACGCGATTCGGGAACTGTTTTCCCAGCGGAAAACAAGCGGCCCCGCGCTTGCCGAAATTGAGGCCCTGCGTCCCCATGCCGGTGAAACCCTTGAGCGCTGCCTTGCCGACGCCCGCGTCCGCTTGGCCGACATCATCCCCTTTGCGCCGGATCTCGCCGCCTGTCCCGCCGAATGGCTCGAACGGGCGCGGCTTGACATTAAATATGCAGGCTATATCGAAAAAGAAAAGCGCGCCGCCGCCAGGGCCGCCAAAATGGACGCTGTCAAGCTCGATCCCGCCATGGATTACGACGGCGTTACCGGCCTCTCTGCGGAGGCAAAAGAAAAACTCAAAATCGTAAGGCCCCTTACCGTGGGACAGGCCGCGCGCATACCCGGCATAAGGCAGGGGGATATCGCCCTGCTGATGGTACTGGTGAAGAAGGGTGGCGGGAAATAGGGATTGTGCCGAGAGCTTCGTAAAATTTTTTTGCCCACTCCGTCATCAATCATGTAAAAGAGTCTTGTCATATTTTCAAATGGAGTATACGCCCCCGCTTGCGCCTGTCCCCGGCAGATCGCTTTCATGCCGGGGAGGTCAAATTTTTTACTTGCCGGCGGACAGAATCCGCAAAACCTCATCGGGTGTGGCGGCGGTAATAATGGCGCTCCGGCGTTCCGCGCTTTTGAGCAGTATGCTTATTTCGGCGAGAAACTCTTCAACAGAAGCGCTAAAAGAATTGCTTCTTATTGCCTTCAAAAAAATTATACCTTCGTAACTCATAACAAAAAGCACTTTCTTGCCTGTAAGCTTCAGTCTGTATTGCGAAACAATACAGAGAGATCATACTTCCCGCAGTGCCTTGACAAGGACGTAAGCGATACAAAGATACGCCAGGAGAATGAGGCCGGTTACCACAATATAGGGTGTAAGTGAAAACGTCCCTACGGTCCCTAAAATGTCGGCGGGTACGGCGGCCAAAAATTTGCGGATTTCAGACGCATCCACGTCGGCGCTGTTGAAGGCCAGCATGATAAGTTTTGCCTGCCATGCCCGTATTTTAATGGTAAAAACAACATGCTCAACCACCAGGGCGATCACGAACAGGGCCGAAAGAACCCGCAGGTTTACCACCCCCCGTGAATTGACCTTGAGGGCGAGCATGCCGCCCAAAGGCAAAAAAACCGAAATGAATGCGCCCGCGGTGATGACCATCCGGTATTGGTTGTCCGCATGGGCGGAGAAAAAGCCGTAGGCGATCAGCGCGGCCATGGCAAAGGCAATGAATGCCAGAAAAGGATTGAGTTTCATTTCATCCTCCTATCGCCGGAGGCGTCAGGGCCACCAGCCTGAGAATTTCGGGAATATCTTCCGCGCTTTTCCATTCCATAAGGCCGGGATACCATATTTTGGTCTCTTTCGACAATTTTTTCTCACCGATCAAACGGGTAAGCTCTGTTTCGCTGAAAGGGCCGGCCTGTTTGCCGTCCAGCACGACGTAGTAGACCCGTTCCGGCGTTGGCGGCATTTGCATGGGATTTCCCGCGCCGGGGACGGGCATATTCCGCATGGCCTGGTTCATTGTCTGAACCATTTGTTGGGCCATTGCCATTCCCATCCCGAATTCAACCAGACGGTCTATTGAATAGAAACTGTATCCATCATACATACACGATTCTCCTATGATGCCGGCGGCGGGGGCGGAGGAGTCTGCGCAAACAAAGGGGCCAGTTCCTGTACCGTTCCGGCGGCGGCCCATCCCGGCATGCCCTGCTTCCACACCTGCGACTGCGGCGTCAGTTGATTGTTA
>JAISYA010000141.1 GCA_031270205.1 Treponema sp. | reverse complement strand
ACAGCAGTCGCCATCTTAATCTCCTGTAATATATACCTTAAATATATCTCATTGGTATATTTATGTCAAACGGTAAACGCAGTATCAGAACGCAAGGGACGCAGGGGTGTCAGTCATTGCGTCACTCGCCGGCATCAGGCTGCAGCTTGGCGGCATTCTCTCGCCGGTTTGATACCCTATGCGATATTTCATATTCCGCATTGAAGACAGGCAGCGCGAAAGCCGAGATGCCCGATGCCTTGCACAAGAAGCGGCGGCTGGGGTATGCTGTACCAATGAACACGAACCCTGTCGCCGCCTACCTTGCCGCCACTCCGGCGGAAAAGGTGGAAACCGGTTTTCTGGCGTATCTGTGCAACCTGAGCGCAACCGCCGGATCCGCGCCGGAAATTGCCGCTTGCATTGTGAAAGAGCTGGAGAACCAGCGGAAGCGGGTAAAACTGATCGCCAGCGAGAATTACTGTTCAATGGCGGTGCAGCTTGCCATGGGAAATCTCCTGACCGACAAGTACGCCGAGGGTATGCCCGGCCACCGGTTTTACGCGGGAAATGAAAACGTCGACGCCATTGAGTCCCTCGCCGCGGAAGAGGCCCGCAGGCTGTTCGGCGCGGCCTACGCCAATGTGCAGCCCCATTGCGGGGCGGACGCCAATGTGCTCGCCTACTGGGCGATTATCTGTACCCGCGTTGAAAAGCCCGCGCTGGACCAATTGGGCGAGACCAATCTCTATAAACTCAAGCTCTCCCAATGGAAGGAACTTAAAACAACCTTTGGCAACCAGCGGCTTTTGGGACTGGACTATTATTCGGGCGGGCATCTGACCCACGGCTACCGTTATAACCTCACCGGCCGCATGTTTGACACGTACAGTTATTCGGTTTCCAGGGAGACGGGGCTGCTTGATTATGACGAGATTGAAAAACAGGCCCTTGAGGTCAAGCCGCTGATTTTACTGGCGGGCTATTCGGCCCATTCCCGTAAAATCAACTTTAAGCGGATGCGGGAAATCGCCGACAAAGCCGGCGCGGTTTTGATGGTCGATATGGCCCACTTTGCCGGCCTGGTGGCGGGCAAGGTCTTTACCGGCGAATATGATCCGGTTCCCTGGGCGCACGTGGTTACGACTACCACGCACAAGACGCTGCGGGGGCCGCGCGCCGGAATGGTGCTCTCCACGCCTGAGTTCGCCGAGGCCCTGGACCGGGGCTGCCCCCTCACCATGGGCGGGCCGCTGCCCCATGTGATCGCCGCCAAGGCGGTGGCTTTCAGGGAGGCCGCCGCGCCGGAATTCCGCCGTTACGCGCAGCGCATTGTCGACAACTGTCAGGCCCTGGCGGCCTCCTGCATGAAAAACGGCCTTGAAGTGCTCACCGGAGGCACGGACAATCATCTCTTCCTGGTCAATGTCCGCCATATCGGCCTTACCGGCAGGCAGGCGGAAAGCGCCCTGCACGAGTGTAATATTACCCTCAACCGTAACAGTCTTCCTTTTGACCCCAACGGCCCCTGGTACACCGCCGGCCTGCGGATCGGGACCGCCGCCGTCAGCACGCTGGGAATGGGCGCCGCGGAAATGGAGGAGCTTGGCTCGATCATCGCCCTGGTGCTCAAGGGAACCAGCCAGGCGCCGCTGTCTGCTGCGCCTTCCGGCGGGCCGGCACAGAAAAGCAGGTCCAAGTATCTCATTGATCCCGCGGTAAAAGCGGAAGCGGTACAGCGGGTGAAAAAACTGCTTGATCGTTTTCCCGTATATCCCGAGCTGGATTTGGTTTTTTTGAAAAAACACTTTGTGAAATAACGGGTCTGTATGCCTGAAAACTTTTTGCCGGTCCTGATCCTCGTGGCGCTTCTTGCGGTTGTCTTTTTAATAGCGGTGTTATTAAAAGGCAGACGGGGCGCGGGGGAAATTCAGCATAAACTGCTGGAATACGAAAACCGTCTGGAAAAAAATGAAACCGCCATGCGGGATGAGTTTGGGAAAAACCGTGAAGAACTGACGCGGGTCTTTGTGAATTTTTCCGGAATGCTGGACAATAAACTCCGGGCGGTGGAAGAATCGGTGGACAATTCCGCCCGGATCAACCGGGAAGAACTGACCGCTTCCCTAAAATCTTTTGAGGAACGATTCGCCGCCAATGTAAAAGATTTTAATGAATTACAAAAACAGAAATTCAACGAGCTGACGGTCAAACAGGACGCCCTCACCAGGGACGCCAACGCCATTTTTGAAAAAAACCGGGAAAGCATCGAAAAGAAATTAAATGATATTCAGCTTGATAACAGCGCCAAACTGGAAAAGATGCGGGAAACGGTTGATGAAAAACTCCATAAAACCCTGGAGACCAGGCTGGGCGAATCCTTCAAGCTGGTGAGCGAGCGGCTGGAACTGGTGCATAAGGGACTTGGGGAGATGCAGAACCTTGCCAACGGCGTGGGGGATCTCAAGAAGGTGCTCTCCAACGTAAAAACCAGGGGCGTGTTGGGCGAATACCAACTGGGGGGAATCCTCGAACAGATCCTTTCCCCGGCGCAGTACGCCCAAAACGTCAAAACCAAAGCGGGAAGCGCCGACAACGTGGAATTCGCCGTTAAAATTCCCAGCAAGGAAAATTCCGCCAAAAACATCTGGCTGCCGGTGGACGCCAAATTCCCCACCGGGGATTATGAAAAACTCTCCGCCGCCTACGATTCCGGCAGTGTTGACGAGATTGATTATTACAAAAGGGAGCTTGAAAAAACGATAAAACTTTTTGCGCGGGACATTAAAGGCAAATATGTTGATCCTCCCAATACCACCGACTTCGCGATCATGTTTCTGCCTTTTGAGGGACTCTACGCCGAGGTACTGCGCATACCGGGCCTGCTTGAATCGATACAGCGGGACTATAAAGTGAGTATCACCGGTCCCACCACCATTTCGGCGTTTCTCAATACCCTGCAGATGGGTTTCCGCAGCCTGGCCGTGGAAAAAAGGACCAGCGAAATTTGGGACCTCCTCGGCGCGGTGCGTACCGAGTTCGGCAAATTCGGCGACGTGCTTGACAAGACCAAGCAAAAGCTCGATCAGGCCAGCAGGGAAATCGACAACGCCGGCGTCCGCTCGCGGGCCATTGAGAAAAAACTCCGTGACGTGCAGACCCTGCCGGAACACCACGCGCAGAAACTGCTGGAAGACGCGGCCCCCTAGCGGCCTGAATACGGCGAAGAGCGGGCTTTTCATCGCCTTCCCTCCGTTCCCGCTCCCGTGCTATGCTTTGGCAATATGAAACCTGAAAACGCCGCCGCCGCGCTGCTTGAGGGCGCGGAACGTATAATCAAGGGAAAGCGGGAGTTTCTTGAATTGATGACCGCGGCGATCCTTGCCGGCGGCCATGTACTCATCGAGGATAATCCCGGTCTGGGAAAAACGCTGGTGGCGAAAACCCTGGCGAGGCTCATCGACGGCGGGCAGCGCGGCCTGGTCTTCAAGCGGATTCAGTTTACCCCGGACCTGCTGCCCTACGACATTACCGGCGTTGACGTGTTTGATCCCCGGGCGCGGACTTTTCGTTTTATGCCGGGGCCGGTTCTGGCCAACATTGTGCTGGCCGATGAAATTAACCGCGCCACCCCCAAAGTACAGTCCGCCCTGCTTGAGGTGATGGCAGAGCGGCAGGTAACTATCGGCCAGACCACCCATTATCCGCCGGAACCTTTTTTTGTAATCGCCACTGAAAATCCCATTGAGAGCGAGGGAACGTTCCCTTTGCCGGCGGCCCAGCTTGACCGTTTTATGATGCGCCTTTCCATAGGCTACCCGGACCGGCAGGCGGAGCTTGCCATTCTGGAGGAGAATCCCGCCGAAGAGGGACTCGCCAAACTTGAGCCGGCAATTTGCCTGGCGGATTTTCTCAACGCAAAAAAAGCCGCCGCCGGGGTGTTCTGTCATCAGGCCCTTAAAGAGGCAATCGCCGACATGATCAGGGACACCCGGATTCATAAAGGCTTTACCCTGGGGGCGAGTCCCCGCTCCGGCCTGCATCTGCTTAAAGCCGCCAAAGCCCTGGCGCTGGTCCGCGCCCGTAATTACGTTATTGACGAAGACCTGGCGATTCTCGCCGCGCCGGCGCTTGCGCACCGCGTAAAGCTCCGGGACCCCAGAACGCGGGAAGACAAATTTATCCGGGAGATATGCCTTGCCCGAATCGACGGAATCAAAACAGACTGAACAGGCCGAAAAGCGCGTAACGCGGGCGGTCTTTATTCCCCAAACCATGGGTATTTTCATTTTGCTCATTATTATGCTCGCGTTTATCGCCGGCGCGGTACGGCGGGACCTCGTCCTTACTCTGATCGGCGCGGTATTTCTCGCGCTGTGGCTGTATTGTCTGGCAATGACACTGCTCCTTGCCCTGATTAACCGCCGCCGCGCCGGATGTTCTATCAGCATAAATCCCGCGGAGACGGCCGCGGGCGGGCAGGTTGAGATACGGTATTCCGAAGAGGGACCGCGCCGCAAACGCGCCTTCCGCCTGCCGGGGATACTTGTCCGCTGCCGCTTGCTGCTCGCTACCAGGGACGGACGGCGCTTGAGGAATGATATTGATCCGGCGTTACGCGCTGCTGAAACATTCACGGTACACGAGCGGGGCGCGTATTTTTCTGATTATGATGAATTCGCCGTTTTTGACGCGCTGGGATTTTTTCGTTTCAGTTTTAGAATCCAAACGGAAAGCGGCGCGCGGCTGCTCGCCAGCCCCGCTTCGGCGGAAGAGCCGCTTCCCGTCACGTCCCGCGCGGGGGAATCGAATCCGCGGCCGGAGCTGTCTTTTCAACGCGGCGGCAACCTCATCGATCACCGCCCTTACGTGCCCGGCGACGATCCCCGGCGGATCAACTGGAAACTCTACAGCCACGGCGGCGAACTCTTTGTCCGTGAAAACGAACAGGAGCCGCCGCCCCATTCAAACATTCTCATTCTGATTGACACCCAGTTTGATCCTCTGCTCTACTCCGCCGCTTCGGCGCGGCGCGGCGTCGATTTGTTATGCGAAAACGCCCTGGCCGCCGCCCTTGCGTGCGCGGAGGCGGGGCAGGACGTGCAAATCGCCTGGAGCGGTACTATGGAAAACACGGGCGGCAATGGGGGCGTTTCACAGGACAATTCCCCCGCGGGCCTGGCCGCCGCCCTTGCCCGGCCCGCGGCGCTGCCCCTGTCCGCGGCGGCTGTTCTCCCCGCCGCGGACGGTGATCGCGGCGTTCTCATCCTGGCGCTGCCCCGGTCAAACGCCGAATCGCCGGCGCTGGACCGCTTTTTGCGGGACTTCGCCGTCCGCCGCGCCGGAGGGAACGCGGCTCAAACCGCGGACCTCGTTTTTATGTACGGCAGCGGCTCTGAAACCGGCGCTGGTGAAAAAGGCGGGAAGACTGCCTTTGGCGAACTGGCCTCGGCCGCCGAAACCTGCGCCGCGGCGTACAGGCGCAGGCCCGGCGTCAGGGCGCGGGCAGCGGCCGCACAATGAGCCTTCGCCTCATTGACTAAATCATGCGTTTTCTCTACACTATCAGTATCAACCGGCTTTTATCCGTAAAGCGATTGCTTTGCGGGAAGGCACTAATTACCGAATAGGGGGTTTCTTATGAAAGTTGCGATTAACGGTTTTGGCCGCATTGGCCGCCTGGTGTTTCAGGCCCTGGTAGACCAGGGACTGCTTGGCAAGGACAAAATTGACGTGGTGGCTGTGGTGGACCTTTCCACCGACGCGAAGTATTTCGCCTACCAGTTAAAATACGACTCCACCCAGGGCAAAATGAAGGCCAACATCAGCGTCAAGGGCGAGGATGTCCTCGTGGTCAACGGCCACGAAATCAAATGTATTTCCGGCAAGGGCCAGACGCCCGATACCCTTCCCTGGAAGGAACTGGGGGTTGAGTATGTGATCGAATCTACCGGGATTTATGCCAATGAAAAGTCCTACGGCCACATCGCCGCCGGGGCCAAAAAAGTGATCATCTCCGCGCCGGCCAAATCCACCGACGAAAGCAAGCCCGTCAAGACCTTTGTCATGGGCGTGAACAACGAGGACTACGATCCCGCGAAGCATCATGTGGTTTCCAACGCGAGCTGTACCACCAACTGCCTGGCCCCGCTGGTGCACGTAATTCTTAAAGAAGGTTTCGGCATTGAAACCGGCCTTATGACCACTATCCATTCCTATACGGCGACCCAGAAGACCGTGGACGGGGTTTCCCAGAAGGATTGGCGGGGCGGCAGGGCTGCGGCCATCAATATCATTCCCTCCACTACCGGAGCGGCCAAGGCGGTCGGGGAAGTGCTTCCCACGACCAAGGGCAAACTCACCGGCATGAGCTTCCGGATTCCCACTCCTACGGGCTCCGTGGTAGACCTGACCTTCCGTTCCGAAAAAGACACTTCTATTGAGGAAATCGACGCCGCCCTGAAAAAGGCCAGCGAGACCTACCTCAAGGGAATCCTCGCCTACTGCGAAGAGGAAATTGTTTCCACCGACATCATCCACAATCCCAACACCTCGATCTACGACAGCCTTGCCACCAGGCAGAACAACCTCAAGGGCGAAAAACGCTTCTTCAAGGTCGTTTCCTGGTATGACAACGAGTGGGGCTATTCCAACAAAGTGGTGGACCTGTTAACTTTCATGGCGAAGAAGTAAGGGCTGCTGGCCGCCGGAAGAATTTTAACCACGGACCTTACCGACTACACGGAAAGGGGCCACAGCGTGTTCTGTGGCGTCTGCGATTGTTTTTATCCGTGGGTCCTCCGCGCAGGCGGGTTCTTGTATGGTCTGTGGTTGTTTTTTAAAAAGAAAACCATTGGAGGCTGATTATGATAAAGACCGTAAAATCCGTAGACCTTAAGGGCAAGCGGGTGATCATGCGGGTTGATTTTAATGTTCCCATGAAAGACGGGATAGTGCAGGACGATACCCGGATCACCGCGGCGATCCCCACCATTAAATACATTCTTGGGGAAGGGGTGAAGACCCTGACCCTGATGAGCCACCTGGGCGATCCGTCCAAGGACGCCAAAAAGGCCAAAGAAAAGGCCGAAAAAGACGGCAAGGCTTTTAACGAGGCGGATTACATCAAGGGCAAGCACCGGATGGCGCCGGTCGCCGCCTACCTTGAGAAAAAACTGGGTGAAAAAGTGGTTTTTGCCGGAGAAGACGGCTGTTACGGCAAAAAATCTTTCATTGACGGGCAGGCCGGCGGCACGGTGATCATGCTGGAAAACACCCGCTTCCATAAAGAGGAAACTTCCAAGGAAGCGGACGAGCGGGACAAGCTTGCCAAAGAGCTTGCCTCTTACGGCGACGTTTTTGTAAACGACGCTTTTGGTACGGCCCACCGGGATCACGCATCTACCGCGTCCATCGCGAAATTCGTCCCCGTGTCGGTGGCGGGCTTCCTCATGGAAAAAGAGGTCAACTACCTGGAGCCTATTGTCACCAGTCCCCAAAAGCCTCTGGCGGCGATTATCGGCGGCGCGAAAGTAAGTTCAAAAATCGCCGTGCTGGAAAGCCTCCTTAAAAACGCCTCCGCTCTGGTCATCGGCGGCGGCATGGCCTATACGTTTCTTAAGGCCCAGGGCCATCAAATAGGAAAATCCCTCGTTGAGGACGACCAGATCGATACCGCCAAAAAGATCCTTGAAGCGGCGAAAAAAACCGGCGCCGAGATTGTTCTCCCCGTGGATCAGATGGGGGCCGAAACCTTTGACGCCGCCGCCAAACCTGTAGCGGTGGACAGCCGGGACCTTCCCGACAACCTCATGGGCCTGGACGTGGGACCCAAAACCCTTGCCCTTTACCGGGACGTTCTTGCCAAAGCCAGGACCATCGTCTGGAACGGCCCCGTGGGGGTCTTCGAGTTTGAAGCCTTTGCCAAAGGAACCGAAGAAGTGGCCAGGCTCGTGGCGGAAGCTACCGGCAAAGGGACCATTACTGTGGTAGGCGGCGGCGACTCCGTGGCCGCGGTGAACAAATTCGGCCTTGCATCCAAAATGAGCCACGTTTCCACCGGAGGCGGCGCTTCCCTGGAACTGCTTGAAGGCAAAAAACTTCCCGGTATTGAGGTTTGCCGGGGCTAGAGCTTGGCGCAAAGGACGCGGAGAGTTCAAAGTAATCAGAATCTTTGCGTCCCTGCGTTCAGTCTTTGCGGTTAATTTCTTTTGCTCTCTTCATCTTGACACGAATCGGGTTTTTTGTTAATTTAGAACAAGAGAGGTTTTAACATGGCTGTACCCAGATTTAAGACGTCGAAGGCGAGGACCCGCCGGCGACAGTCTATTAACATGAAACTTACCGCTCCCACCATGATTGAGTGTGGCAGTTGTGGTAACAAGGTCCTGCTGCACCGGGTCTGTCCCAAATGCGGGTTTTACCGGGGAAAGCAGGTAATTGTACCTGATTCAAAAGTTTAACCATAGAGAGGGAAAAATGAACGAAGAATTGTTTGCAAAGATGAAAAAACTCATCGCTGATAAACTGGAAGTGGATGAAGGAAAGATCACCATGGACGCGTCTTTCCGTCAGGACCTCGGCGCCGACAGTCTTGATACCTACGAATTGGTCTACGCCATTGAGGAAGAGATGGGTATTTCCATCCCCGATGAGAAGGCCAATGAATTCGAGACGGTCAAAGACGCCTACGAATACATCAAATCCCAGCAAAAGTAGGGTAGGGCTGCGGGCTCTCGATCCGGGAAGAAAGAAACAATTGGCGGCGTTTCAGAAGACCGTCGGTTTCAGGTTCAGAAGCCTAGAGCTTTTGAACCTTTCTTTCATTCACCGCTCCATGTCAAATGAGTCGGGCGCCAGGCTCAACAACGAGCGGCTTGAATTCCTGGGAGATTCGATCCTGGGCGCGGTATGCGCCACCCTCTTATACGAAAAATACGCCGACAAAAGCGAGGGGGCGCTTGCAAAAATAAAATCCGTGGTGGTTTCCGAGGACGTGCTTTCCTCGGTAGCCAGGGTTTTGCAGATAGACACCGTGCTGCTTTTGGGCAAGGGCGAAGACCTTTCGGGAGGCAGGACTAAAAAGGCGATACTTGCCGACGCCCTGGAAGCCCTCATCGGCGCCCTGTATCTTGATTCCGGCTTCAAGGCCGCCTACACCTTTGTAAGCCGTTACCTTGCTCCCGAAGTGGACCGCGTGGCGGATACCGATTACCACCAGGATTACAAGTCCCTCCTGCAGGAATTCTGCCAGCGTTATTTTCGCGCATATCCCGAATACCGCATGGTAAAACGCTTAGGTCCCGAACACGAGCGGCTGTACTGGATGGAAGTCGCCGTAAATAATAAGGCCTACGGCCCCGGCACGGGGCGGAACAAAAAAAGCGCCGAGCAGGAAGCGGCAAGAATGGCCTATGAGGACTTAAATTCTGCTACCCCTTGACGAATTGTACTAGTCTGTTTATAATTGTACTAGATGAATAGTACAATCACCAGGCCGGGGATCAGCTTTTCACTGGAGCCGGAAAACGGGGTGCCGATTTACCGGCAGATCATCCAGCAAATAGAATACGCAATTCTGTCCGGGCGGATGCGGCCCGGCGACCGGCTGCCCACCATCCGCGCTCTGGCGGTGGAGTTGAAAACCAACCCCAATACCATCGCCAAGGCTTACGGAGAACTGGAGATTCTGGGTATTCTGGCTACACAGGTGGGGAGCGGGACGTATATTTCGGACAAAAAGCCCGCGCCGGAAGACGACAGCCTGGAGCGGAAAATTCGCGAAGTGCTGGGCAGGTTTATACAGGAAATGCGGAACCTTGGAGTGGAAAAACAGGAATTGGTCAAGATGCTTGAGGCATACGAAGAGGAGGAACGCAATTGAGTATTCTGAATACGGGGAACAGGTCCCTTTTGGTGAAAAACGCGCCCCGGCGGACAAGGCCGGATTGTACCCTGTTTCTGCTGCGGCTTATCACGCTTGCCGCATCCGCGCTGATTCTGGGTCTGGAACCTCTGGCGGGCCGGCCTTTAAGCCCGGCGGGAACGGCAATCGGCGCCGCGGTTTGTGCGGCGGCGCTCCTGTTTGTTTGTTCCATCCGTAAAGCCGACGAGTGGGAACGGGCGGTAGTACTCCGTTTCGGCAAATTCCGCAAGGTACGGGGGCCGGGGCTTTTCTTTCTTGTGCCTCTCGTCGACCGGATTGCCCGGAGGGTGGACATCCGTATTCGCGTAACGGACTTCTCCGCACAGGAAACCCTCACGCTCGATTCGGTGACCGTTACTGTGGACGCGATCTGCTTCTGGCTGGTCTGGGACCCGCAAAAGGCGATCCTTGAGGTTGAGGATTACGAGAACGCGGTCGTTCTTTCTTCCAAAACCGCGCTGCGCAACGCCGTTTCAAGCCGTGAGCTTTCCATCTTCCTTGAACGGGGGGACATCATTGAAAAACATATCCAGGAAGAGGTTGACAAAAAAACCACCGAGTGGGGAATAACGGTGCAGTATGTGGAGATCACCGATATTCAGATTCCGGAGGCTTTGCAGGATTCCCTTTCGCGTGTGGCCCAGGCGGAGCGGGAGAAGAAGGCCCGCACCCTGCTGGCCGAGGCGGAAATTGAGATCGCGAAAAAACTTGAGGAAGCGGTACAGATATACTCAAAGAACCAGCCGGCGATGAAACTCAAGATCCTCTCGATACTGAACGAGGGGCTCAAGGCGGGGAACTCGATGATGCTGGTCCCCAATTCAATCGCCGAGGAACTCAAAACAAGGGACGTATTCGGCCTTGAAGCGCTCAACGAACTGCACAAAAAGAACGGGGAAGGTCCGGCATAAGAGTCCGCGATTTTTCTTCTCTCACTTCACCTGGTGAATCAGATCGATAATACTCCCGTCACGGTAGGTGACGATCCCCACTACGCGGTCGGTGTATTCCACCGGATCGGGCTTGCCCACGAGTTTTTCTACCATGGCCCGCAGTTCCCCGATGGGAAAGACGGGAAGCCTTGCCGCGGCGAAGGATTCCTTAAGGTCATCTCTCGCGGGGTTTATCGCGATACCGTGCTCGGTAACGATTACGTCCACGGTTTTGCCCGGCGTCACAATGGCCCCTACCCGGTCCACAATACAGGGAAGCCGTCCCCTGGTAAGGGGGCAGACCACAATGGCAACCGAAGCGCCGTAGGCCGTGTCCTGATGGCCGCCTATGGCTCCGCGGATAATGCCGTCGGAGCCGGTGAGCACGTTGACGTTGAAGTTGATATCGACCTCCAGCGCGGAGAGCACCACCACGTCAAGCTGGTTTACCGCCGCGCCGGTCCCCCTGGGGCTGGCGTAATATTCGGCGGAGATCTGGTGATGGAAGCGGTTGTTTTTGAGCGAGTCGGCCGCCCTGAGATCAAAGCCCTGGACATCCAGCAGCTTCTTGATAAGCCCTTCCTCGTGGAGGTCCACAATGGAGCCGGTAATGCCGCCAAGGGCGAAACTCGCGGTAATTCCCCTGGCGATCATCTTTTCCCGTAAAAAACGGCTCACCGCGAGGGAAGCCCCGCCGGTGCCGGTCTGGAAGGAGAAGCCGTCCACGAGCCGCCCCGACGCCTCGATCACGTCGGCGGCAAGTTCGGCTATCACCAGTTCCTTGGGATTGGTGGTAAAGCGGGTCGCGCCTTTCATAATTCCGGCCGGGTCGCCGATCTCGTCCACCTTGACGATATAATCTACATCGCTTTCGGGGATGCCGAAGGGCACGTTGGGAAAATGCACGATATTATTGGTAATGATAATGGTTTTTTTCGCGTATTGGGCGTCGCATTTCGCGTAACCCATGGAACCACACTTGACGCCGCCCTCGCTGTCACGGGAATAGCCGTTGGCGTTGCCGAAGGGATCGCAGGAAGGCGCGCCCAGAAAGGCCACGTCTATCGGCAGATTCCCGGTCTCAATGGCATAGGCCCTGCCTCCGTGGGAGCGGAAGACCACCGGGGGCTCCATAAGCCCGCGGGAGATTTCGTCGGCCAGTTCTCCCCTCAGTCCCGATGTCTCTATGCGGCGGATAAGCCCGTTTTTAATGTGCCTGACAAGCGGGGCGTGGCAGTCGGTAAGAGAGGAGGCGGCCAGCGCCAGATCCTTAAAACCCATCTCCGCGAGCTTGTCCATCACCATGTTGACGATGAAGTCGCCGCCGCGAAAGTGATGGTGAAAGGAAATGGTCTGCCCGTCCTTAAGCCCGCAAAGGCGCACCGCTTCCTCAAGGCCGGAAACTATCTTGTTGTGCGAAACTTCACGCTGGGCCAGTGTACTGTAATCTTTTTCCAGCTTGTTGATGTTAAACACACCGTTTACCGCTTTTATATCCTGAAGTCCTTCAATGTATTTCAATTCGTCCCTCATTTTGACTCTCCGTTGAGAGCAATTCCGGCGGCCCTTGCCAGATCCAGCACGCGCTCGGCCCTGGTAACTACCGGCTTGTCCACCATCCTGCCATTCATGGAAATAACCCCCGAAGCCTTCCGTTCCGCTTCTTGTATCGCCTCAAGCACCGCCAGGGCGTGCCGTATTTCTTTTTCGCTGGGGGTAAATATCTCATGCACGATTTTTATCTGCCGGGGATTGATGATGCTTTTACCGTCAAAGCCAAGCTGCCTTATCAGCAGTGTTTCTTTGCGGAGGCCCTCTTCGTTATTCACGTCGGAGAACACCGTATCTATCGCGTCGATGCCGGCGTTTCTCGCCGCCAGCAGCACCATGCTCCGGCCAAAGAGCAGCTCTATTCCTTCGGGGGAACGGCTGGTCCTGAGGTCCGTCACGTAGTCTTCCGCGCCGATGGCGATGCCGGTAAGGCGCTTGCTTGTCAGGGCGATTTCCCTGGCGTTAAGCACTCCGGAGGCGCTTTCAACCGCCGCCATCATCCGGGTTGATCCGGCGGGGAGCCTCGCCTTTTTCTCAACCGCCTCGATCATGCGCTCGCAGTCAATCACATCCTGGGCCGTTTCGGTCTTGGGCAGGCGTATTACCGCCTTGCCGGTACGCACAATGGCCTCCAGATCTTCCCTGCCTGTTTCGGTGTGGGGATCGTTTATCCGCACCACCAGCTCTTTGCCGGGATAGGCAAGGGTGGTGAGGGCCTGAAATACCAAAAAGCGGGCGCCGTCCTTTTCGTGTATCGAAACGGAGTCCTCCAAATCGAACATCAGGCTGTCGGCCTTGTAAATACCGGCGTCCTGTATCATTCCGGCGTTGTTTCCCGGAACATACAGCATGGTTCTTCGCAGTTGTTTCATCAGCTTACCTTCCATTCATACAGAGCTTTTCCGCTGGAACGACACACTGCGGTTTTTACCCTGGCGCGGATAGTGCAATCCAGGGCGCCTTTGTCCACGGCCTTTACCCGCGCGTTTTTCACGTCCATGTCCCGCAGGGTTTCGGTAATGGCCCGGCGTATCTCCCTGCCGAACTGTTTGTCCACAATGCTCTCGATCTCAATTTCGATGCCCTTCGAGCCGGGCTGTATCGTCACCATGACGTCACTGGATTCCATGGTTCCGGCTATGCCGGTTTGTTTAATATCCATTTTAATATCCTTGGCCTTTCCTAATTGGCGGCGTTCCGCTTTTTGAACAAGAGTGGTTTTAGTACCGGATAAACCAGTACCATAAGGCAGAAGAGGAGAATAATACTCGTCACCGGCCGGCGAAGTATACTGAGCGTAGACTCCCACAGTGTCGTACTTGCGCCGCTCAAAATCGTGTAGGCCCGCCTGAGGTTCCCTTCAACAATGACCCCCAGCACGAGGCCCAGTATCATGGCGGAACTATTCAATTTACAGGTAACAAACACAAAGCCCGCAAGGCCCGCGAAGGCCATGAGGATGACGTCTATCCCGTTGTTTTTCGTGGCAAAAGCGCCGATGGTCGCCATCATGATGATCGTCGGCCCCAGTATGCTGTAGGGTATCTTCAGAATCTGCACAAAAATTTTGGCGATGATTATGGCCGCGAAAACCATGATGATGTTGGACACAAACATGGAAGCGAAGGTCGCCCCCAGAAAAGCCGGCTGGTTGATCAGCAGCAGCGGCCCCATTACCACCCCCTTCAGCACCAGCGCGGACATCATTACCGCGGCCGCGTTCCCTCCGGGGATGCCCAGTGAGAGAAGCGGTACCATCGACCCGCCGGTGGCCGCGTTGTTCCCCGTTTCGGGCGCGGCTATGCCGTCGATGCACCCGGTACCGAACTTCTCGGGATATTTGGACATTTTTTGCTCCATGGAGTAGCACATGAACGCCGCTATGGTCGCCCCGGCGCCGGGCAGAATGCCGATGATAGTCCCAACAACGGAACAGCGGAGAATTGTCCACTTCACCGAAATAAGCTCTTTCAGGCTGGGCATCTTCGTCGTTACCTTCGTATTGTCGCCCACGGCGTCCAGCTTGTCCCGCTTCTGGGTCTGCTTGAGCACCTCGGTTACCGCGAAGAAGCCGATCATCACCGGAATCATCTCAAAACCGGAAGTAAGGAAGCGGGTCCCAAAGGTAAGCCGGGGCACGCCGAGCAGGGGGTCAAGGCCGATGCAGGCAAGGAGCAGCCCGATAAGCCCGGAAATGATCGTTCTGCAGATGTTATCCGTTTCAAGACTCGTCAGAATCGAAAGCCCCATAAAGCTGATGGCAAAAAGCTCCGAGGGACCGAAACTCAGGGCCGCCTGGGTAAGCTGAGGGCTAAGAAGGAGCATGCACAGGGCGGAAAACATGCCGCCGATTGCGGAACAGATAAGCTGTATGCCCAGGGCCTTGCCGGCCTCGCCCCGCTGGGCCATGGGGTAGCCGTCGTAGGTAGTGGGGGCGCTGGAGGGTACGCCGGGTATCTTGAACAGAATAGCCGTCATGCCCCCCCCTGTAATTGAAGCGCAGTAAGTGGCCACAAGGAAGGCAATGGCGCTGACAGGATCCATTTTGTAGGTAAAGGGGATTCCCAGGGTAACGGCCATAGTAGCGCTTACGCCGGGCAGTGCGCCGAAGATGGTTCCAAGGAACACCGCGAAGATGATAAGTATAAACATTTTGGGCGCGAAGACTATCGCAAGCCCGTTCATCAGCAAGTCAAACATGGGTTTCCTCCCTTATATCCACTGGAAAATCGATTCCAGGAACAGCGCCGCGTTTCTCAGGAAAGGCACATAACCACGGGGGAGCAGGACTCCCAAAAACACCGAGAAGCCGATGTACAATATCATGGTAATGACAACCGCGGCGATAATCAGCATCCGGGGACGCCGCTCGCCCAAGAGTATACCATAACCGATCAAAAAAAACAGGCTGGTCAGCAGAAAGCCCAGCGGCTCATACAGCAGAGCCAAAAGGACAAGGAGTACCATACCCATAAAAAGTTTGCTTTTAAGGAAGTGGAGTACACCGGGGAAAAACCCGACAAAGGCCGCCGTGATTTCTTCTTTTTTGTGGGTCTTGAAAAATTTGTAAATATTAAAGGCGATCGCCAGCATCAGGAGAAAAAGCAGGGTCTGGGGCCACTGTTCCGCGCCGAGTTCGCTGTCCGCGGACTTCGGCATGGTCGCGCCCACGTACCAGAAACAGAATCCGGAGAATAAAAACAGTATAACGTTGAATAGTAACTCTAAGGCCACTTGGTACCACCTTACAGGGGATATAAACCCCGGAAGAAGCCTCTTCCGGGGTTGTGGGAGAATCCGGGCGCGGGAACCTGCTTTACGGCAGGCTGCGGGCTGCGGAGTTTCCCGGCAGCTTATTTAAGAATGCCTATATCTTTCAGATAGCCCGTAAAGATCTGGTATTCGCTGGCAGCCAGGGCCTGGGTTTCCGCCCTGGTAGCATAACCGGCCCGGTCAAGGTAACCGGCGTTCTTCATGAATTCCTGGTAAGAGGGACTGTCCCACGCTTTCTTGAGGGCAGCCGCCAGGGAATCAACCGCGGCCTGGGGGGTACTGGTCCGGGCGTAAATGGCCCGCCAGGATCCCACGAAGGAGTTGATACCCAGATCTTTGGTGCAGGGACCATTGGGAACCGAGGATACCCGGTTTTCGCTCATGGCGATGAGGGGAACAATGTCGCCGGACTGGATAAGACCCTGGATTTCCTCGGAACCGGAAACGCCGAGCGACAGGTGCCCCCCGACCATGGCCGCGGAAAGCTCGGCGCCGCCGCCGTAGCTTACGGTCTTGATGTACTTGTCAACGTCGGGGATGCTGACGCCCAGGGCGGCGGCAAGGGTCTGTTTCATGGAAACGGAGTCCTGGCCGGTCGCGGTGAGCATGCCGCAGGAGAGTTCCTGGGGATGGGCCTTGGCGTAGGCGATCATTTCCTGGAAGTTGCTGTACTTGCCGGCCTGGAATTTCTTTGAAGAAGTCAACAGGTTGGTAGAATGAACCAGCTTGGCCACAGGCTGCAGTTCTTTCTGATAATCAAAGGGCAGGATCTTCTGAAGATCCAGCAGGATGATGGACTGGGTGGCCAATACATAGGTGTAACCGTCCGCGGGCTGTTTCTGGGCAAAGACAATGCCGTTGGCTCCGCCCGCGCCTTCCACGTTGACAATTTCCACCGGCACTCCCAGAATTTCCTGAAGCAGCGGCTGCAGGGGCCTCAGCGTCCCATCGGCGCCGCCGCCTACGCCCCAGGGGCACACGAGGGTTATCTTGCGCTGCCACTTCCATTCACCGCTGGATGCGGCCTGGCTTTCGCCCTGCTGTCCGCCGCCGGCAAATACCATACCGGCGCTCAGGATGACCAGCAAAGCCGCGATAAGCGTTATGCTGGCACTTCTTTTCAAGCTCATTTTTTCCTCCAAAATGGAAATAAAATTTATGCGTTTTCTTCTTAACAGAAGAATAACGTATACAATACACATCCACGGTTCACCAACCGCGCACGAACCGCCCTGTCCGGGGACTCTCGACAGCCTTGGCCGGGTATACCCGGCAGGCTACAGATCGCGAAAAATCCACCGCACTGCGTCGGGAAAACGCAGCCGCCATCCCCCCTGGCTGTGGGTCAGGCCTTTCAAAAGGCGGTATTTGAGCTGGGTTTCGTCAAAACCGCATTTGGCAAAACGTTCGTACATCATTCTGGTCCCTTCTACAAACTGTTCGGCTGTGGTGAGCCTTCCCTGCTCATTGGTACTTACGTCAAGGTATATGTACTTTATATGGTCCAGATTCGCCTGCTCCAGCGTTTTATCAAGGCAGTCCATCCAGTTATAAAAGGAACCGCTGATACATAACAAGCGGGAAAAGGCTTCAGGATACATGAGCACTCCGTATGTTGAGATGAGGGTGCCGCTGCTGAAGCCTCCCAGACCGGTGTAGGCCCCCTGCTTCTTGGTCCGGTAATTCTCGTCGACCCAGGGTTTTAGTTCTTCTACCATCCAATCAAGGTACTCCCTGCCGGTCCCGGCAACATCGGCTTCGTATGAACTCCATTCGGGAATATCGAAATGTTTGGTATAGGGGGCGTACTGGATACTTCGCTCCCGGTTTGTTGACGGACAGTCGATGCCGACGATGATTATCTGGGGCAGGAAGCGGGAATAATCGGAGTAATAAGCGGTATAGCGTATGCTGTGGCCGGAAAAGCTGTCCTCGTCACGGAAAATATCCTGACCATCGTTCATGTACAGTACCGGATACAACCGATCCCCTTCCTCGTAGCCGTCGGGGGTCATAACCCGGAAAGTAACATCCCGGTCAAAAGGCGTCAATCTGGTCTGAAATACGTCAATTTTCATATACCGATAAACCTAAATCAAAAAGTTAATTTCAAAATTAACCGTTTTGAAATCACCTGAGCCTGTTCCAAAACCGAAGTTTTGGAACAGGCTCACCTAACAATATATTATTCTCCACAGGAACGCAGAATGATAAAGCGTTTTACCATTTATAATATAAGATTATGCAGCGACCTTTGTCAAGTAAAATATTTGAAAATTGTGCATTTTATTTATAAAGTCACGAAAATTTTCTTGCCATATTGAAAAGAACGGTATATAGTATGGTAAAGCGCTTTCGCAAAACAAAAACGAGGTCGAAATGGGTGTCACTATAAAGGATATTGCGAAGAGGACCGGACTGTCGATCACCACTATTTCGCTGGTGCTGAACAAAAAAGAGAATCGAATCCCCGAAAAAACACGGCAAATCATCGAAAGCGCCGCCCAGGAGCTGAATTACAGCCCCAACCAGGTTGCCGTGAGCCTTTCCACCAAAAAAAGCAACCTCATCGGCCTGGTCATCCCCAGAGGGACTTCTTACTACTTTGCCAACCTTGTTTCCTCGATAGAGCGGGCCTGCCGAAACGCCGGCTACAGTCTGGGCATTTCCCTTCCCGAAAGCGACGGCGATTCCTGTCTGGAAGCGATACAGGAAATGCTGCACCGGGGCGTGGACGGCGTCATTTTTGACCCCTCGAACCTCGGCGAGGACTTTTACCGCGCTTATATCGACATGGTTTTTGAGAGCGACACGCCGATCAGTTCCCTGGCCGGCGCCGGCGCGCACCTGCTCTCAAACTCGGTCATACCGGATTACAAACGGGGAGGCTTTCTCGCGGCCTCGCACCTCCTGGAGCTGGGGCACCGCAGAATCGGCTTTATAGCGGGTTCCAGGGAAAATTACGCCGTTTCGGACCTGCTCCTGGGCGTCGAGGAAGCCCTGGAAGAAAAAGGCATGGGCGGAGAGGCCCTGCCCGTGCTTTTCGGCGCCAATACCGCCGCCTTCGGACGCGAAGGACTGGACAGCCTGCTTGAAGCCGGCGGTCCTACCGGCGTCATCGCCGCGTCCGACAGCATTGCCGCCGGTATCCTGCGCCGGGCCTTTGAGATGGGCATTCACGTGCCCCGGCAGCTTTCGGTACTCGGCTACGGTAACAGTTCCGCCGGTGCGGAATATCAGGTGTCCCTCACTACCGTTTCGATTCACTACGACCGTATCGCCCGCAAGGCGGTCAACCTGATCAAAAAACTCACGCAGAACGGCTCCGCCCGGACGCCGGAACTGATAGCCCCTTCGCTGATTGTGCGGGAAAGCACGGCGGCGCCGGGGACCGCCTGACCGCGGAAGGTACGAGGGGCGCACGGGAAGAAAGTCCAATGTGGAGCTTAGGATTAGGATGACAATGGCTGACGGGGAAGAGTTACGGTCAATTTTAAGCGTGAATATCAAGCAACTCCAGCATACGGCAAAATATCAACAAGGGCGATTCTGCAGTCCGTGGAAACCATACGCGAATACTACACCAGGGGAATCGGCGGACAGGCAGGGCAGCAGCGTTAAAACGTAAAGGCGGCGTATCCCACAAAGGAGTCGGGAATCTCCCCTTCGCCGCCCGGGGCGTCGGCGCTGGTGGCGTATTCCAGGAGCCGGGGGGAGGGCGCGCCTGACGCGGCGGCGAAGCCCAGCGCGCCCAAAACCGCGCCGGCGGAACAACTTGAGCGGTCCTGTTCGGCCCGCTCAAGCACGGCGGCGGGGTCATTTGATTCCACCGCGCGGATAAAAACGGCGTCGTTCACTTCGCGCACCCAGCGCAGGGCGGAAGGGCCGTTGCCTTTGGGCGCGAAGCCGTAGCTCGCCCCGTAATGGGTCAAGTCGGTGGAGGCCGCTACCGCAAGACGCCTGCCCAGTTTTTCCGCCGCGCGGGCAAGGGCCCTGCCCGCCTCAAAGCTTGAAAATTCCGCGGGAAGCCTGACCCAGAGCAGCATGGCGCGGGGGAAGAAAAAGCGGACCATGGGAAGGAGTACTTCAACGGTATTGTCGCGGCAGCGGTCTTCCGTTCCGTTCAATTCTTTGAGCAGCGGTTCCCGCAATTCCGCGTCTATGGGCATATTGCCGAGGGGGGTGCGCGCCGCGTCTTCCAGGGCAAAAAGGGGCGGCGTCCCTGCGGGGAGGTGGCCGCCAAGAACCGCCACGGTTTCCGCCTGCCGGTCAAGGCTTGACACGGCCCCGGCGGCTATGCGGCCCGAGTAGAACCAGCCCGCGTGCGGGGCGATGGCGGCGCGGGAGCGGCCTTCCCGCGCGGCGAAAGGCGCCAGGAACCGCTCTGTTTCAGCGGCGGAACGGGGGTACCAGCCCGCCGGCAGGGAAAATTCTCGTAAATTCATCACAATTACCTCATTTGATTCTAGCAGAAACATACCGAATATGTATATAATACCCTATGCAGCAAAAGAACGTTTCCAATAAAACTTCGATTATAAGCGTCGTGATAGCCGCGATTTGTATCGTCGTCTATGTCGCGGCCCTGGTTTCCGCGGTGCTGAGAATCTATCTCAACGTTGAACAGCGCCGCGCCGTTGCGGAAAAGGAATTCTTCGACATTGCCGATCTTGCTTCCTCGGCGGGAGTACTCGGTTTTATGGACGAGCCTTTTGTTGAAACCATTACCGACGCCCTGACTATGAGCGCCACTCTGGAGGCGATTATCATCACCGGCCCCAACGGGGAATACGCCTTTGAGCGGGAACAGGGAAAGGCGGTCAACTGGGTAAACAATTCCCCCCGCTTCAGGAGCCGCTTTGATTTTTTAAGCCAGTCCCTGTACCAGCCACTGCATATCGCGGGCCTGCGGAATGTGAACATACAGGCCGTGGCAAGCGCTGTGGATTACCGTATCCTTACCGGCATTTTGAAGCAAACCCTAATCCTGGTGTTGGCGGGCCTCGTGCTGGCCTTTTTCACCCTGCTTATGGAATCGCTCCTCGGCAAATCCGCGGGGAAGCGCCGTTACACGCCGTCTTTTGACGCGGAAGACCGGGCGGCGGAGCCTGCCGGCGAAACCGGAACCGCGTTTTCCGGGGAGTCGTCGCCTCCCGCGCCGCAAGCCGCCGCTCAAGCTCCTCAAGAGTTTGAGCTTCCGCCGCTGCCGGAGGATGATTTCAGCGAACCGCCCGCCGATGAAGGGGAACAGGATGCGGAAAGCGCCGCGCCCCTCAAGGGGCCTTATTCGCCCCGGAGCGGCGTCGGCTGGGAGGCGTACACGGAGGACCGGCTTGAGTCGGAACTGCACCGCTGCGCGTCGGCCGAACAGGACCTGGTTTTTATCGTGATGGAAATTATTGATTTGGGATTTCAGGGAGATGATTTTTACAAACAGTTCGCCGAGGACGCGGCGCGTTTCTTCACGCTGAGGGACCTGATCTTTGAGCGGGGGGAACAGGGCCTGGCGGTGATCTACCCCAATATCAATCTGGAAACAGGGTTCGCGAAAGCCGATGAATTCCACAACCGTGTTATGGAAGAATATCCGGTGTATCTCAAGGCAAAGAAGGATCTCTGTATGGGCATCTCTTCCCGCGCGGGACGCCTTGTTGACGCCGGGCGGCTGATGCTCGAGGCAGGTGAAGCGCTGGAGCGGGCTTTAAGCGACCCCGTCTCTCACATCGTGGCCTTCAAGAGCGACCCCGATAAATACCGGGCCTTCGTTGCTTCTCAAAAAACGCAGCGCTCCTGAACAGACACCCGGCGATCCCGCGGGTTTTGGAAGGACTCTGATAATGGAGACATCAGGTTAAGGAAAAACAGAGGGAATGAAAAAAAACAACCTGATCAAATCCCTTCCTCTGGAACGTGAGCAGATTCAGCAAAAAACCGTAGTGGCCCAGGCAATGGAAAAAATCCGGGAACTTATCACATCGGGTTTTTACAAGCCCGGTGATAAAATTCCCACCGAACAGGAACTGGCCGGACATTTCGGGATAGGCCGTTCCTCCATTCGGGAGGCAATCAAAATATTCCAGCACCTGGGCATTCTTGAATCACGGGTTCCCAAGGGAACTTTTCTCTGCGACCGTTCCCAAATTTCCACAGAGGCGATTTCCTGGTCTTTGCTCCTGGGATCAGATGACATGTGGGAGATTCTCGAACTGCGGCAGATTATTGAAGAGGCAGCCTTTCTCACATTTATAACAAAATATATACAAAAACCGTCATCGTACCGGTCTGTTATAGAGGCCCTGGAAATGGAAGTGAAAAACATGAAAACCGCTTTGAGCGAAAATTCCATAAAGAAGCTGAGCCTGGCGGATTACAATTTTCATACCATCATAATCCGGGAAGGGAACAATAACCTCTTCCTGGCTATCTTCAAAATTCTCAACGCTTTTCTGGAAGAAGAGATACGCAAAACCTATTTTGCCATAAAGAATTTGCGGGA